>JAZUCO010000114.1:0-8239 GCA_045639185.1 Acutalibacteraceae bacterium | reverse complement strand
TGAATCTGTAGAAGCAGGTCAGCTTATTATGGCAAAGCTTGACCTTGTTCTCGGTAACGACATCACTTCTCCCGTTGCTATCAATGAATTTGAAAAGAACGGATTCAATAAAGTTTTTGATAATACAAAAGTTGCAATGGTTATGGACCACTTTGTTCCCAATAAGGATATCAAAGCGGCTCAGCAGACAAAGCAGTGCAGAACTTTTGCAAAATCATTCAATATCACAAATTATTACGATGTAGGCGAAATGGGTATTGAGCATGCACTTATTCCTGAAAAGGGACTTGCTGCTCCCGGTGACTGTATCATCGGTGCAGACTCACACACATGTACATACGGTGCTCTCGGTGCTTTCTCAACAGGTATCGGCTCGACCGATATGGCGGCAGGTATGGCTACAGGTAAGGCATGGTTCAAAGTGCCTTCAGCTATCAAGTTCACTCTTACAGGTTCACTTCAGAAGGGTGTTTCTGGTAAGGACGTAATTCTTCACATCATCGGTATGATTGGTGTTGACGGTGCTCTTTACCGTTCAATGGAATTCACTGGCGAAGGTCTTCATTCTCTTTCAATGGATGACAGACTTGCAATGGCTAACATGGCAATTGAAGCAGGTGCAAAGAACGGCATTTTTGAAGTTGACGATAAGACACTCGAATATGTAAACGGCAGAGTAAACCGTGAATTCACAGTTTATAAGGCAGACGAAGATGCAGTTTACGATGAAGAATATGTAATCAACCTTTCAGAAATCGTTTCAACTGTTGCTTGTCCTCATCTTCCCGAAAACACAAGACCTGCATCAGAGCTTACAGACATAGTACCCGATCAGGTTGTTATCGGTTCCTGTACAAACGGCAGAATTTCAGATATGGAAGCTGCTGCAAACATCCTCAAAGGTAAGAAAGTTGCAAAGGATATCAGAGTTATCGTTATCCCTGCAACACAGTCAGTTTACAAAGAGTGCATCAAGAGGGGATATATGGATATCTTCATTGACGCAGGCTGTGCAGTTTCAACTCCCACTTGCGGTCCTTGTCTCGGCGGTTACATGGGTATTCTTGCCGATGATGAAATCGCAGTTGCAACAACAAACCGTAACTTCGTAGGCAGAATGGGTGCAAAATCTTCAAAGATTTACCTTGCAAGCCCCGAAGTTGCAGCAGCAACAGCAGTTGTAGGTCACATAGTTGACCCCAAGGAGGTTATTGAATAATGAACGTTAAAGGTTTTGTACATAAATACGGTGACAACGTCGATACAGACGTTATTATCCCTGCAAGATATCTTAACACTGCAAACCACAAGGAGCTTGCAGCTCACTGTATGGAAGATATCGACGCAGAATTTGTAAACAATGTAAAAGATGGCGATATCATGGTGGGCGGAGCAAACTTCGGCTGCGGTTCATCACGTGAACACGCGCCCATTGCTATCAAAGAATCAGGTATTTCATGTGTTATCGCATCAACTTTTGCAAGAATTTTCTACAGAAATGCAATTAACATCGGTCTTGCAATTCTTGAATGTCCCGAAGCCAGCGAAAAAATTGCTGCAGGCGATGAAGTTGCAGTCGATTTCGATACAGGTGTTATCACAAACATCACAAAGAATGAGGAATACAAAGCTCAGCCTTTCCCCGAATTTATAAAAGAGATCATCGCTTCAAACGGTCTTCTCAATTCACTCAAGTGAGGGTAAAATTATGAAAAAAGTTATTACTGTTCTCAAAGGTGACGGAATCGGTCCCGAAATAGTTGACGAAGCTCTTAAAGTGCTTGGCAAAGTAGGGGAGAAGTTCGGTCATGAATTTGAATATAAATATGTAGACATCGGCGGTTGCTCAATTGATAAATATGGTGTGCCCATCACAGATGAAGGCATGGCACAGTGTAAAAACTGTGACAGCGTTCTTCTCGGTGCTGTAGGCGGTCCCAAATGGGATAACTGTCCTCCTGCAATCCGTCCCGAAAAGGCACTTCTTGCAGTAAGAAGTGAACTTGGTCTTTTTGCTAATCTCAGACCCACAAAACTCTTCCCTCAGCTTGCTGATGCATCACCTCTCAAGCCTTCAATCGTAGGTGATGGGATCGACCTTCTCATCGTAAGAGAGCTTACAGGCGGTATTTACTTCGGTAAGAGAACAACAGGTGAAGAAAACGGCGAAAAATTCGCTGCAGATGAGCTTAAATATTCAGAACATGAAATAGAAAGAATCGGCAGAGTTGCATTTGAATCTGCAAGAAAGAGAAGAGGTAAGGTTTCTTCAGTAGATAAGGCAAACGTTCTTGATTCATCAAGACTCTGGAGAAGCGTTATGCATCGTCTTGCAGAGGAATATTCAGACGTTGAATACGAAGATATCCTTGTTGACAACACAGCAATGCAGCTTATCAGAAATCCCGGCAGATTCGACGTTGCAGTTACAGAGAACATGTTCGGTGACATCCTTTCTGACGAAGCAAGTATGCTCACAGGTTCAATCGGCATGATGCCTTCCGCATCACTTTCAGAAGGTACACTCGGTATGTATGAACCTATTCACGGTTCAGCTCCCGATATCGCAGGTATGGATATCGCAAATCCCCTTGGTACAATCCTTTCAGCTGCAATGATGCTCCGTTATTCATTCAATATGGCTGATGAAGCAGATTCAATTGAAAATGCAGTAAATAAGGTTCTTGATGATGGCTTCAGAACAGGTGATATCATGCAGGAAGGCATGACAAAAGTCGGCTGCAAGCAGATGGGTGACCTTGTTGCAGAAAGAATTTAATTCTTGGAATTTTTAAGAATTGTTCTTCAAAAATCTTGATATTTAATAAGTTTTATATTATAATAATATTTAATTTTCTTAATTCTATATGCTGATTCAGCAGTAAAATAATTACGAGTTGTGAATTTTGCATTATGAATTATATTTGTGTGGTGAAAAAATGAAAATATCAGGTGCTGAAATACTTGTCAGAACATTGATAGAACAACAGGTCGATGTTGTTTTCGGTTATCCCGGAGGACAGGTTATCCACATCTATGACAGATTATATGAGCATCAGGATGAACTTAAACACATTCTTGTTGCTCACGAGCAGGGTGCTTCCCATGCGGCAGACGGTTATGCAAGATCAACCGGTAAAGTCGGTGTCTGCATCGCAACATCAGGTCCCGGTGCAACAAACCTTGTAACAGGTATTGCAACTGCTTACCTTGATTCAGTTCCTATGGTTGCTATCACAGGTAACGTTTCAAATGATCTTATCGGCAGAGACAGTTTCCAGGAAGTTGATATCACCGGTATCACAATGCCTGTCACAAAGCATAATTTCTTTGTAAGCAAGGTAGAAGATCTCGCTGATACAATCAGAGAAGCTTTCAGACTTGCAAAGTCAGGCAGACTCGGTCCCGTGCTTATCGATATCCCCAAGGATGTTCAGATTGCTCAGTATGATTACGAGCCTGAAAGTGTTGCTGAAGCTTTTGATAAGATTCCTCCCAAGGCTCACAAGTTCGAAAGTGCGATAAAGCTTATAAACGAAGCAAAGAAACCCTACATATATTGCGGCGGCGGTACAATTTCATCGGGTGCAAGTGACGAAGTAAAGGCTCTTGCAGATAAAATTGATGCTGTTATCGGATGCTCTTTTATGGGACTTTCTTCAATTGAAACATCAAACGAGAGATTCCTTGGTATGCAGGGTATGCACGGTCACTATGCTTCATCAATGGCTCAGCATAATGCCGACCTTATAATTACTGTAGGTGCAAGATTCTCTGACAGAGCTACAGGGAATAAGGCAAAATATGCGCCTCAGGCAAAAATTATTCATATCGATACGGATAAAGCTGAAATCGATAAAAACATTATTGCAGATCTTGGTATCTGCAGCGATCTGAAACTCGCACTCAGTCAGATCATTGAAGGTGTCGCAAAGGCCCAACACCCCGAATGGATACAGACTGTAAAGGATTTCATTACAGAAGAAGAGACGCATATTCCCGTTTCTGAAAAAATGAATCCTTACAACATATTACAGGTCATCAATAAGTGCAAAACAGATGATATGCCCGTTGCTACAGACGTAGGACAGCATCAGATGTGGACTGCACAGTTTTGCGAATTCAAAAAGCCCCGCAAGTTTATTTCCAGTGGCGGTTTGGGTACAATGGGCTTCGGTCTCGGTGCTGCAATCGGTGCTGCAATCGGTGTAGGCAGTAAGAGTATTCTCGTCACAGGTGACGGTAGCTTCGGAATGTGTCTTAACGAACTTGCGACTGCTGCTTCATACAACGTTCCTGTTGTTATCGTTATGATGAATAACGGTGTTCTCGGAATGGTTCGTCAGTGGCAGAATCTTTTCTTCAATCAGCACTATTCAAATACAGTGCTTGACAGAAAGACTGATTTTGTCCGTCTTGCAGAAGCTTTCGGAATAAAGGGCTACAGATGCACTGAAATGACTGATTTTGAAAAGACAATGAAAGAAGCTGTTGATGCAGAAGGTCCCGTATTTATTGAATGTTTTATTGATAAAGATGAAATGGTTCTTCCCATGCTTCCGCCAGGCGGTTCTATGGATGACATCATCGTTGAAAGGGTAGGTAACTGATATGGACAGACACGTACTTTCAGTTTTCGTCCGCAACCAGTATGGCGTACTTGCAAGAATTTCAAGTATGTTCAGAAGAAGAGGCTTTAATATTGACTCTCTTACTGTTGGCGAAACAGAAAACCCTGAATATTCAAGAATGACCGTCACATTCAATGGCGACGACGCAGTCAAGAATCAGATTATCCGACAGCTTGCAAAGATGCCCGACGTTGAGTGTCTTTCAGAGCTTAAAAACGGTGAATCTGTTTCAAGAGAACTTGTTCTTGTGAAGATTAAAAATAACAAGGACAACAGACAGGACATTATGAGTGTTGTTGATATTTTCAGAGCAAAAGTTGTTGATTACAGCACAGAAGCTATGATTATTGAAATAACAGGTGAGTCTTCAAAACTTGATGCTTTTATTGATCTTGTTGAAGAATTCGGAATTATCGAAGTCTGTCGTACAGGTCTTGTTGCTCTCAGAAGAGGCAATGAAAGTATTCTTAATGAAACAAATGCTTAAAGCATACATAAATTTATAAACAATTCAAAGGAGATATAAAAAATGAACACATCAGCAAAAGTATATTATCAGCAGGACTGCGATCTTGGCAGACTTAACGGCAAGACAGTAGCAATCATCGGTTACGGCTCACAGGGGCATGCACACGCTCTCAACCTCAAGGAAAGCGGCGTTAACGTTATCATCGGTCTTTACGAAGGTTCAAAGAGCTGGGCAAAGGCAGAAGCTCAGGGCTTCGAAGTTTTCACAGCTAAGGAAGCAGCAGCAAAAGCTGACCTTATCATGATTCTTATCAACGACGAACTTCAGGCTAAGCTTTACAAAGAAAGCATTGAGCCTAACCTTACAGCAGGCAAGACACTTGCATTTGCTCACGGTTTCAATATTCACTACGGCTGCATCAAGCCCCCCAAGGATGTTAACGTTATCATGATAGCTCCTAAGGGTCCCGGCCACACAGTAAGAAGTGAATATCAGGCAGGTAAGGGTGTACCTTGTCTTATCGCTATTGAACAGGATGCAACAGGCGACGCTATGGATATCGGTCTTGCATATGCTCTCGGTATCGGCGGTGCTCGTGCAGGTGTTCTTGAAACAAACTTCCGTACAGAAACAGAAACAGACCTTTTCGGTGAACAGGCTGTTCTTTGCGGTGGTGTTTGCGCACTTATGCAGGCAGGTTTTGAAACACTTGTTGAAGCTGGTTATGACCCCAGAAACGCATACTTTGAATGCATCCATGAAATGAAGCTCATCGTTGACCTTATCTACCAGAGCGGTTTCGCAGGTATGAGATATTCAATCTCAAACACAGCTGAATACGGTGACTACATCACAGGTCCTAAGGTTATCACAGAAGAAACAAAGAAGGCTATGAAGAAGATCCTTTCAGACATTCAGGACGGTACATTTGCTAAGGACTTCCTTCTTGATATGTCAGATGCAGGTTCACAGGTTCACTTCAAGGCTATGAGAAAGCTTGCTGCTGAACATCCCGCAGAAGTTGTAGGTGAAGATATCCGTAAGCTTTACAGCTGGAACGATGAAGCTAAGCTCATCAATAACTAATATTTAAAGGCCCTGCATCAGCCGATTTTTCGGTTGGTGCAGTTTGCATAATTCGTATTTTATAATGCGTAATTCGTAATTAAAGGAGAAATATTTATGATCAGTGATAATCTTAAATACGGTGCTATTAATGCACCTCACAGATCACTTTATCATGCACTTGGACTTACTGATGAAGAACTTTCAAGACCTATGATCGGTATTGTAAGTTCATACAATGAGATTGTTCCCGGTCACACAAATATAGACAAAATCGTTGATGCTGTAAGACTCGGTGTTGCTTCAGCAGGCGGTACACCTATCGTTTTTCCTGCAATTGCAGTATGTGACGGTATCGCAATGGGTCACAAGGGTATGAAATACTCACTTATTACACGTGACCTTATTGCCGACTCAACAGAAGCTATGGCACTTGCTCATGGTTTTGATGCTCTTGTTATGGTTCCCAACTGTGATAAGAATGTCCCCGGTCTTCTTATGGCTGCAGCAAGACTTAATATCCCTTGTATTTTTGTAAGTGGCGGTCCTATGCTTGCAGGTAAGGTTGACGGCAAGAAGACAAGTCTTTCAAGCATGTTTGAAGCTGTTGGTGCACATGCAGCAGGCAACATTACAGACGAAAAGCTTCACGAATATGAATGCAAGACTTGTCCTACATGCGGTTCATGCTCAGGTATGTACACAGCTAACTCAATGAACTGTCTTACTGAAGCTATCGGTATGGGGCTTCGCGGTAACGGTACAATTCCTGCTGTTTACTCACAGAGAATCGAACTTGCTAAGCACGCAGGTATGAAGATTATGGAACTCGTGAAGAGAGATATCAAGCCTCGTGATATTATGACTAAGGAAGCATTTGAAAATGCTCTCACAGTTGATATGGCTCTCGGTTGCTCAACAAATACAATGCTTCATATCCCTGCAATTGCACACGAATGCGACATTGATATAGATCTTGATATTGCTAATGATATCAGTAAGAAGACTCCTAATCTTTGCCACCTTGCTCCTGCAGGCAGAAACTATATGGAAGAGCTTGATGAAGCCGGTGGTGTTTATGCTGTTATGAATGAGCTTAACAAAAAAGGTCTTCTTCATACAGATATTATTACAGCTACAGGTAAAACTGTAGGTGAAAACATCGCAAATGCTTTCAATACAGATACAGACATCATCAGACCCATCGAAAATCCCTTCAGTGAAACAGGCGGAATTGCTGTGCTTAAGGGTAACCTGGCTCCCGATGGAAGCGTTGTAAAACGTTCAGCTGTTGCTCCTGAAATGCTTTGTCATGAAGGCCCTGCAAAAGTATTTGATTGTGAAGAAGATGCTCAGGCAGCTATCAACGGCGGAAAAATCGTACCCGGTGATGTGGTTGTTATCCGTTACGAAGGTCCTAAGGGCGGCCCCGGTATGAGAGAAATGCTTAATCCCACATCAGCAATTGTAGGTATGGGACTCGGCAGTTCTGTTGCTCTTATCACAGATGGTCGTTTCAGTGGTGCTACAAGAGGTGCGGCGATCGGTCATGTTTCCCCCGAAGCTGCATCAGGCGGTATGATCGGTATTGTAGAAGATGGTGACATCATCAGCATCGATATTCCTGCAAACAAGCTTGAACTCAAAGTTCCTCAGGAAGAAATCGACAGAAGAATGGCTTCATTCGTTCCCAAGACAAAGGAACTTACAGGTTACCATAAGCGCTATGCAGCACTTGTTCAGAGCGGTTCAAAAGGTGCAATTCTTAAGGTAGACTAATAATAAGTATGAAAAATATAAATCTTCTCTCAACAAGACTTCATTCTGTTGCGGTGTTCAGAAATCTGTTAAAAGATGATGTTGTTGCGGCTTTGATGAATCTTCTTGATTCGGAAAATCTTTCAACCGCTGAAAAAGTCAGCAGATACGGCAATTTTGTTCACGAACTTTACACTCATACAGATAATCTCAGCAAGTACATTCTCAATATCGTTACAAACGATGAAAATGTATTCATACGTAAGGTTGCAAACGGACAGATTATCCCTGATGATCTCGGTGATTGTGTCAAGGC
>JAZUCO010000113.1:0-5159 GCA_045639185.1 Acutalibacteraceae bacterium | reverse complement strand
AGGTGCCTGAACGGGTGTAACAGGAACGAACTGATTGAGATATGTAAAAATCTTATTCAGATTTTCCTGATTTTTCCCCCAGTCAACAATCTGTGTGGGCAGACTGCATTCAGAACGGACAAAAACATCTGTAAAATTACTGTTACCGGGGTTTGTTGTAATTGTAATCTGAATATTTTCACCCCATGATGAAAAAGATACACCGTGGGTAAACTGAATTACAGTACCGTTGAATGTAGGAAATTCACCTTTGAATGTATAGCTGTTTGCTGACATAAACATAGGATTAAAAAGCATTTCTCTGATTTGTTGAATCGTCCACTGATATGTATTCACACCCTGATTACTTGCTGCCATAATTTCATACTCCTACTTTACTTTAATAATTTGTATTATTCACTTCAATAATTGTTAATTCATTTCCCTTAACGGTAAATCTTATATCATACCCTGCATATTCCACACCAAAGACACGGTTTTCATCATTTATATATGACGGTCTCGGGTCAAGTGACAACATTCTGCGAGCTCCTGACCGTTTTTCTTCAGGCAATGCGAGAAGCAGATTTTGTTCGTCTGAAACATTCAGGGAATAATCTTTTGTCTGCGATGTAAAACCGTCTGCCGCGTCATTTCTGCAATCCGCAACCGGCACATAAGGTTTGATATCATATACGGGAGTTCCGTTCATCATATCAATTCCCGAAATATAAAGCACGGGGGAATCTTTTTCATCAAAACTTATTTTATCAAGTTTTACGCAGGATAAACCGATATTATTCGGTCTGAAAGGTGAACGAGTTGCAAAAACACCCATTTTTTTGTTGCCGCCGAGTCTCGGAGGTCTTACGGTGGGTGACCAATCTTCCCTTCCGGATTCTGAAAATTCCCACAACACCCAAATATGTGAAAAATCTTCAAGCCCTCTGAAAGCTTCAGCTACTCTGTATTCGGGTTCAAAGACAATTCTGCCTTTCAGCTCGTCACAAAGTCCGCTCTGTCTCGGCACACCGAATTTTGTGTTAAAATCGGTTTCAATATGACCAATAATTTTCATTATACACCAAACATTCTGCCGACTTTAAGAATAGCCGCCATTGTTTTGGAGTCCTGAATCTTGCCGTCCATTACCATATCCACAAAATCTTTGAGAGGGATTTTTACCACATTCAGGAATTCGTCATCATCTGTATGAGCCTGACCGAAAACAAGATTCTTTGCCACATACATATGGATAATTTCATCTGTATAAGCAACTGAGGGGTACAGACCGCCTATATATTCGATATCTGCGCACTCAACACCTGTTTCTTCGCTCAGTTCTCTTTTTGCCGCAGTAAGAGGCTCTTCACCTGCATCAAGCTTACCTGCAGGAATCTCAATTGTAACTCTGCCGATGGGATATCTGTACTGTTTTACAGCAATAACTTCCATTTCATCAGTAACAGGCACAACACATACTGCTCCCTGATGCTTGATATATTCTCTGACAGCGTTATTGCCGTTTGGAAGTTCAATTTCATCTTTATAAACGTGAAGCAGAACACCGTCAAAAACATTTCGTGAAGAAACCTGTTTTTCAATAAGCATTTCGTCATTCATTACAATACACCTCTTATCAAGTATGATGTTAATATATCATACCTTACCCAAATAATCAACTTTTTATTGACAAAATAAATATACTTTGATAAAATATTTTAGCATATCAAGGAGACGTATCGAAGTGGTCATAACGGGGCTGACTCGAAATCAGTTAGGGAGCAATCCCCCGCGAGTTCGAATCTCGCCGTCTCCGCCAAGGACAACCGTAATCTTAGGATTGCGGTTGTTTTCATTGTGTGATATAATGATTTTAACAACTATGAGAGGAGTCGCAATATGGATAATAATTTGATTGAAAGCTTTTCTCCAATACAAGCCATCTATATTTCTAAAAGTTTTTGTGAAATGATGAATTCTCAAAGCTGCGACTGTGACAGTATCGTTATTAAAAGTAGCGACAAGTTCATTCTTTTAAATTATTTTAGTCGTGATGACGATGGTTATATTGAGTGGGAAAATCTATTTTCTTTTGACACGGATGCCTACCCTTATGAGGTTAATCTTTCAAACAATGTTTTTAAATTTGATAGGGTTAGTTATTCAGAAGAAGGATTTGTTGAAGGTGTTAGATTTACAGCCAACGATGTTTTCCTATTTATATTTGGGTCTGAACATAACTTGATATTAACAATGAGCAAGTATGATCTGTTTGAAGATATTAAAATGGAGTTTCCTGAAACAGAAGCAATTCTTAAAATCACATCACAGAAATAGTCTGAATCAACTCCTTGAAGGTTTTATCCTTCAAGGAGTTTTCTCTTTTATCCCAAGGCTGAACCTATTGCCATCGCACTTGCTTTTTTGCTCTCACTATCAATGTGGCTATAAATGTTGGCAGTCGTTCCCATATCACTGTGGCCAAGCCAATTCTCGCTGTTAATGGTATATATACGATCACCCCGACGCAACTTCTGTATTATAACATATTATAAAAAATATTGAAAATCAATCAGTTTTAATGTTAAAATAAAATACCCCGACAAAAAAATTAAAAAGGTGATTTTATGTTTGAAATTCTGATTATAGCAGACTGCATTATAGTGGGAATGATTGTATTTTTTTTAATCACAGCATTATGCAAAGACTCACCTTTAGTTCGCCTTATAAAATTATTGGCTGGTATAATTTCAGGCTTTGCTTATTTTTTGTTTTTAGGAGGTATGAATATCGGAGAAATTTTTCCGAATATCAGTTTAGGAGGATTTTTATTTTTCCTTTTAACACCTGTAATCATTGTTTTAATTTTAGCGGTCCTGGGTTATATGTTTAAGGATAAATAATCAATCTTCTTTCATTTTACGATTGATTTCTAAGCTCATCCTGTGATATAATGCATCTCACACAAAGGAGATAAGCAATATGACAGATAAAGAATTAAGAGAAATAAAAAAGCGTTTCAGAGCCAACAAAAACAGTATTTTCAGCATTAAGGCCTGTTTTGTAAACAACAACCGTGAGATTGTCAAAATTTTTGAACAGCCACTTGCAATCTGTTCTGAAGATGAAAATGACAAGCTCCTGTCAATAATGAAAAAGACTCTTTCAGGCGGAATGGGTACAAATCTTCTGAATCTTGAATTTTCACCTCAGCAGGTTATGGAGAGTGAAGAGCACAAGCTCCTTATGACTCTTAAAAAGTCTGAGCTTAAAGACGATGAAGCACTCGCGGCTCTCTTTGAAAAAATTGCAGGAAGCATCAGCATTGACGGCAACTATATCATTCTTGCCGCAAGTGACAACTATGATGTTTACTCATATTCAAAAGACGGTGAAAAGCAAGATTCTTCAGAAGTATTTTCATACTTTGTATGCTGTGTATGTCCCGTAAAACCGCTTAAAGCAGGAATCTGTTTCCATTCAAGTGACAACTCATTCCGTGCGCTTGCAGAGCAGATTATGCTCGGCAAGCCCGAGCTCGGTTTTATGTTCCCCTGTTTTGATGACAGAGCGACAAATATCTATAACTCTCTCTACTACACAAAAAATATTGCAGATATTCACCCCTCATTTATCAAAAATATTTTCGGTGTGGAAGTGCCTATGTCTGCACCTGAGCAAAAAGACACTTTTGACAGCTGTCTGCGTGAAACTCTTGAGGGCGAATGTGATTTTCAGGTTGTAAGAAGCGTTCACGATCAGATTTCGGAAATGGTTCAGGAACACAAGGATACAAAGCAGGAAGAACCTCTCAAACTGTCAAAATCAAACCTCAAAACAGTGCTTGAATACTGCGGTGTTGATGAGGAAAAAGTTGATAAATTCGGTGAAAAATTTGAAGAACAGTTTGGCAAGAATGCAGAACTTGAGCCTAAATCCATTGTTGATACAAAGAAATTTGAAGTCAGTATGGCTGATGTTTCAATCAAAGTCAATCCCGAAAGAACAGACCTTGTTTCAACCCAGATTATAAACGGTGTCAAGTACATAATGATCTGCGTAAATGACGCTGTTGAAGTTAATGGGGTAAAGATTGATATATAACCAAAACGGAGCGACTTGCTGTCGCTCCGTTTTGTATTTTAATTCCAGTAATCTGTTTTATGGGGAAGGTCAATATCCTTGGCCTTAAAAACAGGGTCTTTTCCTTCTTTTCGCTGTTTTACATAGTCATTCACGGCTCTTACTGCGTATTTTCCGAGTATGAATATAACGGGCATATTGATAAGTGTCATTGCACCCATTGTGATATCTGCAATATTCCAAAGCATATCCGCGCTGAGACCTGCACCTACAAAAATAACAATTGCAGCAACAATATGATATGCATTCTGAACTTTCTTTGAGGGAACTTTTTTGAGAATATGAGCTACACACTGGTCAACATAATAAAGATTCCCGAGAAGTGTTGTGAATGCAAAAAGAAGCATTGCAACTGTAATAAAAATGGGACCGAATTTACCAAGTGTTGTTGACAGTGCTGCCTGCACATAAGGTGCGCCTGAGATTTCTGCTGAAGGTTCAACACCTGAGCACATACACATAAATGCTGTTGCAGAGCAGATAAGCACAGTATCAATAAACACTGAAAGTACCTGAACAAGTCCCTGCTTTACGGGATGATTTACATCTGCAGATGCTGATGCATTGGGAGCAGAGCCGACACCTGCTTCGTTTGAGAAAAGACCTCTCTTGATACCGTACATTATACAAGAGCCGCTGAAACCGCCGAAAATTGCCTTAAGGTCAAAAGCTTCTTCAAAAATCTGTACAAATACAGAAGGCAGAGTTTTGATATTGAGAACAACAATGAGAAGTGAAATCAGCACATATGCAATACCCATTACCGGCACAAGAAAACTTGTAACTTTTACCACTCTTTTGCCGCCACCGAGAAGGCAATAACCCACAACAACAGCAATAATAAAACCGATTATCCAGGGCATAACTTTTATATCAGCCACAGTCAGTTCATAGAATGAATAACCTGAGAATGTTGACTGCAGATTATATGATGCAAGCATATTGAATCCAAATCCGTATGTAAGGATAAGAAAAACTGAAAATATAACTGCAAGAGGTCTGCAATGAAGTGCCTGCTCTATGTAATATGCAGG
>JAZUCO010000112.1:0-3115 GCA_045639185.1 Acutalibacteraceae bacterium | reverse complement strand
GAACTTAACGCTGTCAATTGTTGTGAGGAATGTTGTATGACGGCAATGGTCTGACCAGTATGTATCAATCATTCTGATTTCAGTGATTGTGGGAGTCTTGTTTTCTGACTTGAAGTAATCCTGACAGAACTTGATATCATCTGCATCCATTGCAAGAGCGTAATTCTTAACAAAGTTTGCAAGACCGTCTGCATCAAGATCATTGAAACCGTGAAGTGTTTCAACAGTTTCGGGCACTGTGTATTCAGCCTTGAGAGTATCAAACTTATCCATTGTAGCTTCACGACTTTCAACGGGGTTGATAACATACTTCTTGACTGCATCAACTTCTGCCTCTGTCATATCACCCTGCATAACGTAAATTCTTGCAGTTCTTACGAGGGGTCTTTCACCCTGAGAGATAATCTGGATACACTGTGCTGCTGAGTCAGCTCTCTGGTCAAACTGACCGGGAAGATATTCAACAGCAAAAACGATATCATCCGCACCTGCTTCAAGCTCTGTTGTTACTGTGTCAAGCTGAGGCTCTGAGAAAACTGTGCCTACTGAGTAATCGAAAAGGTCTTTTTCGATATTTTCAACGTCGTAACGGTTAAGAAGACGAAGCTCCTTGAGTGATGTTATCTGAAGGAGTGTATTGATTTCATTTTTAAGGGAGTTAGCTTCGTGAGCAAGTCCCTCTTTCTTTTCTACAAATATTCTATATACCATATTTATTCACCCTTATTTAGCTTTGAGTGCTTTTGCACCGATGTCCTTACGGTAATATGCATTGCCGAAGTGCACCTTTGCGACTTCACCGTATGATTTGTCAATTGCTTCTGCGAGTGTGGGAGCTGTGCAGGTTACACCGAGCACTCTGCCGCCGTTTGTGAGAAGTTTGCCGTCTTCAAGCTTTGCACCTGCGATATAAACTTCTCCGTTCATATCATCGTCAACAGTTATTTCATAACCCTTTTCATACTTTGAGGGATACCCGTCTGATGCCATAATGACACAGCAAGCATTTTCATCCCTGAACTTAACATCAATCTCTGCAAGTCTTTCATCTGCAACTGCTTCAAAGATTGTGTAAAGATCTGTATCAAGAAGAGGAAGAACAACCTGAGTTTCGGGATCTCCGAAACGGCAGTTGTATTCGATAACCTTTGTGCCGTTAGGTGTAATCATAAGACCGAAGTAAAGACAGCCTTTGAATGTTCTGCCCTCTGCATTCATTGCATTCATTGTGGGAATAAAGATTTTTTCCATACATTCAGCTGCAACTGCATCTGTATAATAGGGGTTGGGAGCTACTGTACCCATACCGCCTGTATTAAGACCTTCATCATTATCCTTTGCTCTCTTGTGGTCCATTGATGAAACCATAGGAACAACAACTTTACCGTCTGTGAATGAAAGAACTGATACTTCGGGACCTGTAAGGAATTCTTCGATAACGATATTGCTGCCGCTTTCACCGAAAACCTTATCTTCCATCATTTCCTTTACAGCTTTTTTAGCATCTTCTCTTGTTTCAGCAATTATAACACCCTTACCGAGAGCCAGACCGTCTGCCTTGATAACTGTGGGAATGGGAGCTGTTTCAAGGTACTCGAGAGCCTCAGCCATATCTGAAAACACTTCGTATTCTGCTGTAGGAATGCCGTATTTCTTCATAAGATTCTTTGAGAAAACCTTACTGCCTTCGATTATAGCCGCATTCTTACGGGGACCGAAACACTTGATACCGAGTTCATTAAGAGCATCTACAGCACCGAGTACAAGAGGATCGTCGGGAGCAACAACAGCAAAGTCGATATCGTTGTTCTTCGCGAAATCAACGATACCTGCAATGTCTGTTGCACCGACATTCACACATTCGGCATCAGCAGCAATACCGCCGTTACCGGGAAGTGCATATATCTTTTCAATATTTTTATTTTCTTTGAGTTTCTTAATGATAGCGTGTTCTCTTCCGCCACCACCGACAACCATTATTTTCATAGACATAATCCTTTCAATCGTGCATTAATGGTGGAAAAGTCTCATGCCTGTGAAGCACATTGCAATACCATACTTATCACAAGTTTCGATAACCTGATCATCTCTGATTGATCCGCCGGGTTCAGCAATGTAAGAAACACCGCTTCTTCTTGCTCTTTCGTTGTTATCACCGAAGGGGAAGAATGCATCTGAACCAAGAGCAACGCCTGTGATTGAATCAAGATAAGCTCTCTTTTCAGCCTTTGTGAATTCAGCGGGCTGTTCTGTGAAGTAAAGCTGCCAGTTGCCGTCTGCAAGAACATCTTCACTGTCATCTGAAATGTAAACATCGATGCAGTTATCTCTGTCAGGTCTGCCGAGTTCAGCCTTGAAAGGAAGATTAAGAACTTTTTCGTGCTGACGGAGATGCCAGTTGTCTGCTTTCTGACCTGCAAGTCTTGTACAGTGGATTCTTGACTGCTGACCTGCACCAACACCGATAGCCTGACCCTGGTATGCATAGCATACTGAGTTTGACTGTGTATATTTAAGAGTGATAAGAGAAATGATAAGGTCTCTCTTTGCCTCTTCGGGAATATCCTTATTTTCTGTAACAACCTTTGTAAGGAGTTCGTTGTCAATCTTGAAGTTGTTTCTTCCCTGCTCAAAAGTAATGCCGTAAACCTGCTTCACTTCCTGCTCCATGGGCACATAGTTCTCATCGATCTTAACGATATTGTAGTTACCCTTTCTCTTCTGCTTGAGAATTTCAAGTGCTTCGGGCTCATAACCGGGAGCGATAACACCGTCTGAAACTTCTCTCTTTATAAGAAGAGCTGTTGTAACGTCACAGACGTCTGAAAGAGCAATCCAGTCACCGAATGATGACATTCTGTCTGTACCTCTTGCTCTTGCATAAGCACAAGCGAGGGGTGACTCGTCAAGACCTTCGATATCGTCAACAAAACAAGCTTTTTTGAGATTTTCTGAAAGAGGTGTGCCGACTGCAGCTGATGTGGGGCTTACGTGCTTGAATGATGTTGCACAAGGCATACCTGTTGCAGCTTTAAGCTCCTTTACAAGCTGCCATGAGTTGAATGCATCAAGGAAATTGATGTAACCGGGTCTGCCGCAAAGAATTTCAATGGGA
>JAZUCO010000111.1:0-14709 GCA_045639185.1 Acutalibacteraceae bacterium | reverse complement strand
TAGGTTATAATTATAAATCATGGGCAAGAGCTGCAAAGAAAATCGTTGTGGATGTTGACCCTGAAGAGCTCAAAAAGCCCACAGTCAACCCCGATATGCCCATATGTGCAGATGCAAAGGCATTCCTTAAAAGAATGAATGAGCTTCTCAGCGATGAAAAGGTTTTCACAAAAGAAAACTGGAATGAAACATGCAGAGGATGGAAGAAAGACTATCCCGTTGTCCTTCCCAAGCACTATGAACAGACAGAGCCCGTAAATGTTTATGCATTTATAAAGGAACTGAGTAACCGTCTTAATGAGGGACAGATTACTGTCGTAGGTAACGGTTCAGCTTGTGTTGTGGGCAGTCACGGTTATGTTATCAAGAAAGATCAGCGTTTTATCATAAACTCTGCTGTCGCTTCAATGGGTTATGATCTTCCTGCTGCAATCGGAGCTTGTGTCTCAGATTCTTCACAGGATATAATCAATGTGACAGGCGACGGAAGTATTCAGATGAATCTTCAGGAGCTTCAGACAATCGTTCAGAATAAATTACCCATTAAAATTTTTATGATAAACAACGGCGGTTGTCATTCAATCAGACAATCGCAGATGAATTTCTTTGGCGAGCCCCTTGTCGGTGTTGGTCAGGACAGTAATGACCTGAGCTTCCCTGATATGTCAAAGCTCATTCCCGCATACGGTATTCCTTATGTGAGAATTGAGAAAACAGCAGACCTCGGTGCAAAGATTGAAGAAACTCTTGCAATTCCCGGTTATGCATTCTGTGAAATTATGGTTGACCCTGAACAGAAGTTTGAACCCAAGTCAGCCACAAAGAAACTTCCCGACGGAACACTCGTTTCAGCTCCTCTTGAGGATCTTGCACCGTTCCTTCCCCGTGAAGAGCTTGAAAAAATTATGTTTATCCCCCTTATTACTGAGTAAAACGGAGTATTTCAGATGAAAAGAGCCATTGTAACGGGTGCAACAGGTATGATTGCCTCTGCACTTATCAGAAAATTAGTAAAAGAGAATGTTGAAGTCATCGCACTCTGCAGAAAAGAAGACAAAAAGGATGATGAGTTTTTCTCAAGTCCTCTTGTAACTGCAATTGATGCCGATATTTCCGAATATGCAATTCTTGCGGAAAAAATTGACAAAAAATGCGATGTGCTTTACCATTTTGCGTGGCTCGGAACCTTCGGAAATGTCAGAAATGACACTTATACTCAGACAGATAATATAAAATACACTCTTGATGCGGTAAAACTTGCCGCAGACACAGGTTGTGAATGCTTTGTAAGTGCTGGATCACAAGCGGAATACGGCAGAACAACCGAAAAACTTACAGCATTGACTCCTGCAAATCCCGAAACAGGATACGGAATCGCAAAATATACAGCAGGTAAATTCAGCCGTATGGATGCTGAGCAGCTTGGTCTCAGACATTGCTGGGTGCGTATTTTAAGCGTTTTCGGGCAGAAAGGCAACCCTAATTCAATCATAATGTCGAGTCTTGACAAAATGATTAAAGGGGAGTATACTTCATTCACGAAGGGTGAACAGCAGTGGGATTTCCTCCATTGCGATGATGCGGCAACCGCTTTTTACCTTATCGGTGAAAAGGGTAAGCACGGCTCTGTTTACCCCCTCGGCAGCGGTCAGACAAGACTTCTGGCAGATTATATCACTGCAATGCGTGATTGCATCAACCCTGAATTAAAGGTTGGTTTAGGAGATCTGCCTTATAATGAAGGTCAGGTAATGTATCTTTGTGCAGATATAACAGAACTTACCGAGCATACAGGCTTTGTGCCTGAGCTTACTTTTGAAGAAGCAATAATACGTACTGCCGAATGGATGAAAGAGGTGCGATAATGAAAAAAATCAGTATTCTTATTCCTTGCTATAATGAAAAAGAAAATGTAGGTCCTATGAGTGAAGCTATTGTCAGTATGATGACACAGAATCTTCCTCAGTATGACTATGAACTCGTTTTTATCGATAACGATTCAAAGGACGGCACAAGAGATATCCTCAGAGGTATCTGTGCGGCAAATCCCAAGGTAAAGGCAATTTTCAATGCAAAGAACTTCGGTCAGTTCAATTCTCCCTATTACGGAGTGCTTCAGGTTACAGGTGACTGCGTAATTCAGATGTGCTGTGACTTCCAGGACCCCGTTGAGCTTATCCCTCAGTATGTAAAAGAGTGGGAAAACGGCTATAAAATCGTAATCGGCATCAAGACAAGCAGTAAGGAAAGCAAGGTTATGCGTTTCTTGCGTACCTGCTATTATAAGGTTATCAAAAAGATGTCAGACGTTGAACAGATTGAGCATTTCACAGGCTCAGGTCTTTATGACAGAGCATTTATTGAAGTTCTCCGTGACCTTGATGATCCCATTCCATTTATGCGTGGTATCGTTGCAGAGCTTGGTTTTGAGAGAAAGGAAATTCCTTACGAACAGCCCAAGAGAAGAGCAGGCAAGACTCACAACAACTTCTATTCTCTTTACGATGCAGCAATGCTTTCAATCACATCATACACAAAAATCGGTCTCAGACTTGCAACATTCTGCGGTCTCGGTATCGGTGCTCTCAGCGGAATTCTCGGTGTGATTTACTTCATTCTTAAGCTTTTGTATTGGGAACGATTCCCCGCAGGTACAGCACCCATTCTTCTTGGTATGCTTTTCCTCGGTGCGGTACAGCTTTTCTTCATCGGTTTCATCGGCGAATATATTCTCAATATCAATAAACGAATTATGAAACGTCCGCTTGTTATCGAAGCTGAACGACTCAACTTCGACAAAGCCGAAGAAAAAGAAACAACAACAGTATAAAAATCAGACCTTGTCCGAAACGGGCAAGGTTTTTTTGTGTTATATGTTCACTTGAAATAATGAAAATAATGGTGTAAAATATATACAGAATTTTTCAGGAGTGATTGAAATGAAAAAACTCTTATTGACAATCGCATTGCTCGTTTCTGTAATTGCATTGTTCTTCACTCTGGGGACTACAGCTTCGGCTGAAACCTACGGCGATCTGACTTATGAAATATCAGACGGGGAAATTACAATCACAGATTGTGATACATCTGTAACAACAGTAGAAATACCTTCTGAAATTGATGGATATACGGTTACTATTATTGATGATCAAGCATTCTATGGGTGTTCTTCACTTACAAGTGTAACCGTACCCGATTCTGTTACAAGTATCGGGTACGGTGCATTCAGAGGTTGTAAATCACTTGAAACAATGACACTTCCGTTTGTAGGCAGCAGTGCATCAGCAAGCGGTACAGAGGATGCAGTATTTGGATATATTTTTGGATATACAAAACTGCATTCATCCTATGGCACAACTTTGCAAGAATACTCTGACTCTGGTTATAAATATTATTATATTCCGTCTTCATTAAGAACAGTCGAAATTACTGCAGCAACTCAGATACCATACGGTTCTTTTTATGGGTGTGCAATGCTTACAAGCATAACAATAAATGGTCCTGTAACAACAATCGGAAAACATGCATTTCATGGTTGTAGCAACCTATCAAGCGTAATTATGCCTGATTCAATATCAATCATAGATGACTGTGCATTTTATTATTGTAGGAATTTAACAAGCATTAGAATCCCTCAGTCAATTACAAATTTTGGTTATTCTGTATTTTATGATTGTTACAATTTATCAACAGTAAATATTGCAGATATTAGTGCTTGGTGTGAAACAAATTTTAGTAATGAGGATGCGAACCCAATATCCTATGCAAAAAAATTTTATATTAACAATGAACTAATAACCAAACTTTCAATCCCAAATAATGTCACAAGCATAGGTAAATATGCATTCTATAATTGTTCTGAGCTCATAGATATAACTATTCCTGATACAGTAACAACTATTGGCGAATATGCTTTTCTCGATTGCACAAATTTGACAAGCATAATAGTTCCAGACTCGCTTGAAAATATTGGGGTTGCAGCATTTAAAGGTTGCAACTCGCTTGAATACATAAAAATCCCGTTTATCGGTGCAAATTTATCTGCAAGAAATGAGAATTCTGTCTTTGGGTACATATTTGGATACAAATCGCTAAAATCTTCATCAACATCTCAACCTTCTAAAACTATTTTTCAATATTATTCAATGGGCTACAACTATTACTATTATATTCCAGAATCATTAAAAACAGTCGATGTTACTTTGGCTACAAGAATTCCGTATAATGCATTTTATAATTGCTCAATGTTGACAAGCATAACAATTCCTAATACAGTTGAGACTATCGGTATATCTGCATTTGAAAATTGTCATAATTTGACATCAGTAATTATTCCTGATTCCGTTATATCTATCGGTGATTCTGCATTCAAAGCATGTAGTTCTCTTAATAGTATTATTGTCCCTGATTCTGTTACATCCATTGGTGATTCTTCTTTTAAATATTGTTCTTCCCTTAATTATATAAAACTACCATTTTTGGGAGCAAAAATAACAGCTACTGGGTATGATTCTGTATTTGGTTATATTTTCGGCTGGACAACATCAAACTTCTCTGATACAACACATCAATACACGGATACATCTTCTTCTCCAATCATTTATAAATATTACTATTATATTCCCCAAGCGTTGCGAACAGTAGAAATATCAAACATGACAAGCATTCCTGATATGGCGTTCTACAACTGTTCAATGCTTACTAATATTATAATTTCAAATTCAGTAGCAATCATAGGGGAAAAAGCATTCTGTAATTGCTACGGACTTGCAGCTATAACAATTCCTGATTCTGTTACAACAATTGGTGCATATGCATTCGGAAATTGCACAGGGCTTACAAGTGTAACAATCCCTGATTCCGTCACAACCATCGGTGATTATACATTTGAAAATTGTATTTCTTTAGCAGAAATAAATGTTGATTCTGATAATGAAGATTTTGCTTCAATTGATGGTGTCTTATTTTCAAAGACACTAAGACGCTTAGTGCAATATCCTGCAGGAAAAACAGAAATAATATATGCTATCCCTGATAGAGTATATCGTTTTGCACCTGGAGCTTTCAGTGGTTGTCAACATCTTGAGGAGGTTGTAATCAATAAAAACATAACAATTATTGACAATGATGTATTTCGTAATTGTGTAGTGCTTAAAACAATAACTATACCGGAACAGATAACCAACATCGGCAGTTCTGCATTCTCTGGTTGCACAGGGCTTACAAAAATAAACTGGAATGCAAAAAATGTAAGCGATTTTACATCTTCATCAGATGTATTTTATAATGCCGGTACATCCGGTGACGGTATAGATGTTGTATTCGGAGATAATGTAGAAAAAATTCCGAAATATCTGTTCTATGTGTATTTAAGTTCATATAGTCCTAAAATTACAAGTGTAACCATCGGCAACTCAGTCACAACCATCGGAAGTGATGCATTCTATGGTTGCAAAGGGCTTACAAAAATAAACTGGAATGCAAAAAAAATCAGCTCAATACCCAGTTACAATTATATCTTTCAAAATGCAGGTAAAAATTCTGAAAACGGCGGAATTGAAGTAGTTTTTGGTGATGGCGTTACAACAATTCCTTCATACATTTTTTATGGAGCATCTGTAAAATCTGTGGAAATGCCCAATACGGTAACAAAAATAGGTGATTATGCATTCTATAATTGTACTCCCATTACAGAAATAACAATCCCGGATTCTGTTTCAAGTATTGGTTCATATGCGTTTGCAAATTGCACTTCAATAAAGACACTTTCTGTGCCTGAAAATGTCAGTACAATCGGAAACGCTGCTTTTGATAACTGTTCATCAATGAAACATATCTACTTGTATAATCCGAATTGTTTGACAACAGATAATGTTAAAAATATGATTTATCAGGATACTGTTATTCATAGTCATTCAGGATACTCAGTTGAAGCTTTTGCAAACAAGTATGGCTATGACTTTATGGAACTGCATACAATTTCTGACGAATGGACATCAAATGCAACTTGTGGTCAAGCAGGTCAGAAATACCATCCATGTAAATATTGTGATGAAAAATTCGATATTGAAGCTGCTCCTGCAACCGGTAAACATAATTATACAAGCGCTGTCACAACAGTGGCAACCTGCAAATCAACAGGTGTAAGAACATATACCTGTGCTGTTTGCAAAGACACCTACACTGAAACTATTGCAAAAGACAATAAAAATCATGCAGGCGGAACTGAAATTCGAAATAAAAAATCTGCAACGTGCACATCAGAAGGTCATACCGGTGATACTTATTGTGTAGGCTGCAATACAAAGATAGCAAACGGCTCTGTTATTGCGGCAACTGGTCACGATTATAAAACAAAAATAATTGCACCCACTTGTACAGAAAAAGGCTATACAATCTACTCCTGTGCTTGCGGATTCAGTAATAGACTTGATTATGTATCCGCAACGGGACACACTGCGGGTGAATGGAAAGTGGTTCTTGAAGCTCAGATTGGTGCAGAAGGCAAAGAAGTTCAGAAGTGTATCGTTTGCGGTGAAGTTGTTGCAGAAAGAGTGATTCCTGCAATACCCGAAGTTACATATACTGTTGGTGATGCAAACGGCGACGGCAAGGTAAATGCCATTGATGCGAGAATTATTCTTAGAGTCTCAGCTCAGATTGAAAAGATTGAAAATTACAATGTTCCGCTTGCTGTTTTTGACCTGACAGGCGACGGCAAAGTCAATGCAATTGATGCGAGAAAGGCTCTCCGCATAGGCGCTCAGCTTGAATAAAAAATCAGACCTTGTCCAAAACGGGCAAGGTTTTTTTGTTTCTATTTTACAATAAGCTCAACTGCGTGGGCTATACCGGGAATTGACTCTTTCTGCATAGTAGAAACGGGGGATAGCAATGCACCTGTTGCCACTGCAAGAACTTTTCTGAGTCTGCCTCTTTTCATCTCTTTGATGATGTGTGAACACAGCACACTTCCCATACAGCCGCAACCTGAACCACCTGCGTGAACATCCTGCTCCCTGCGGTAGTAAATCATCTTTCCGCAGTCGTTGTGAACGGCAGAAATGTCAATGTTTTCACGCTCGTTAAGGAGCTTTAAGAGAAGCTCTGACCCCACAAATCCGAGATCGCCCGTGAGAATCAGGTCATAATCTTCGGGCTTTGTTTTTGTGTCCGTCAGAAAGTCTGCAATGGTACGTGCCGCCGCAGGAGCCATAGCCGCACCCATATTGTTTGCATCTGTTATGCCGAAATCCTGAATTTTTCCGAACATCACTTTGTTTACGATAATTCCGTTTTCTTTTCCGCCCTCAAGTACTGCCGCACCTGCCGCTGTTGCTGTGCGCTGAGCCGTGGGAGGACGCTGACCGCCGTATTCAAGGGGGAATCTGAACTGTTTTTCCGCAGAGCAGAAATGAGACGAAGTTGATGCAACTGCTGTTTCTGCCGCACCCGAATCAACAAAAACCGATGCTGTCGCAAGGGAAAGCACCATTGTTGAACAGGCTCCGTACATTCCCACAAAGGGAATATTCATATCCCTTATGCCGAAAGTTGACCCCGTACACTGATTAAGCAGATCACCTGCAAAAATCAGATTGATATTGTCGTTTGTTTTGCCTGATTTTTCAATTGCAAGGGTAACAGCTTTTTTGTGAAGCGCACTTTCTGCCTTTTCCCATGTGTCACAGCCGATGTTGTCATCGTCAAAGAGAAAATCAAAATCAACCGACAGCGGACCTGCTTTTTCTGCCGTTGCACCTACTCCCGCACTTGCAATGATTCCCGTTGTGCCTGAAAGTTTTATTACATTTTTACCTGTTTTTTTCAAATCAATCACCGCAGTTATTTTTTGCAGATAAAAGTCAAATATTCTGTCTGTTCTATTGTATTAATTTTCTTGTTTTGATATAATTGAATAAAAATGAAGAATTATGTCGGAGTTGATTGAAATGTTTCTGTTAATGGCAGTTCTTTCAGGCGTATTAGTAGGTATTGCAGATACCTTTCTGTTCCGTAAAAGAGAGAAATTCTTGAAACTGTTTGCTGCAATTGTGGCTGACGGTCTGTTTTGTAACCTTGCGGCACTTTTTGTTTGTAACTGGATAAATAAGCTCGTAAGCGGTGACACGGAATCTGCTTTCGGTTTTTATCCCGTTATGCAGTTGGTTGTTGCACTTATAATCGGGTTTATTTATATTTTTCTTAATGCTCTTGCAGACGGAAAAATTTATTTTGAGAAAAAAGAACAGGAAAAAAAGAAAATTTTCACAGTTCTGAGAATCCTTTCAATCGTGCTTTTTGTTCTTGGCTGTGCAGCTCTTACGGGCACAATCTGGGGTAAAGAAGTTTTCGGTGATGTTGCACCCGACCAGATGGTTATTAACCTCTTTTCACCTACAGAGGGCACAAGTGATGATATTATGGATGGACTCTGGACAGGTCCCGTTCTTCAGACAATCACATTGTCATTCATCTTTGTAATGTTTACTCTTTCACAGAGAGTTCTTATGTGTAAAAGAAAAGACAAAGAGTCGCTTTGCGTATTTCCGCTTCTTGCAAGACGTATTGTTTCTTTAGTCCTTGCACTTGCAATGAGCATAGGCGGTTTTGCTTACGGTATTTCACATTTCGAACTTTTTAATATCGTTAAGATGTATCTTGTGAACTCGAATTATATTGAAGATAATTTTGCAGACCCTGCAAAGGTCAAGATGCAGTTCCCCGAAAAGAAGAGAAATCTTATTCATATCTATCTTGAATCAATGGAAAATTCTTTTACTTCCGAAGAGCTTGGCGGTTATATGGATGAGAATCTTATTGCTCCTCTTACCGACCTTGCAAAAGAAGGCATCAGCTTTTCGCATCTTGAAAAAGGCTTTGGCGGTGCAATTTCAACTTCAGGCTGTAACTGGTCTGTTGCATCAATGGTAAATATGAACACAGGTCTTCCTATGAAAGTTCCCGTTGACGGTAACAGCTATGGTTCACCCGATAATTTCCTGCCGGGTGCAACAACTCTGGGTGATATTCTTGCTGCTCAGGGCTATGAACAGTCTGTAATGTTCGGTGCAACGGCAAAATTCGGCGGTCTTAACTATTTCTATGAAAGCCACGGTAATTTTAATATTCTTGACCATGATGCGGCAAAGGAAAAAGGCTGGATTCCGAAAGATTACAAAGTGTGGTGGGGATATGAAGATGATAAGCTTTATGAATTTGCAAAAACTGAGCTTACACGTCTTCACGAAACGGGCAAACCGTTCAATTTTGTAATGGAAACGGCAGATACACATTTCCCTGACGGATATGTAAGTCCCAATACACCTATGACAAGAGATAATCAGTATGCAAATGTTATTGCCTACAGCGCATCTGAAACAGTCAAGTTTGTGCGTTGGATTCAGCAGCAGCCGTTTTATGAAAACACAACCGTAATTCTTATCGGTGACCATAACAGTATGGATTCCAATTTCTTCAAGGATTTTGATAAGAACTACACAAGAACAACATTCAACCTTATTCTCAATCCTGCAGAAGGACTTCTCGATATTCCTGAAGAAAGAACTCATAACCGTTGGTGGGGTAATTTTGATATGTTCCCCACAATTCTTGCAAGTATCGGTGTAAAAATCGAAGGTGAGAGACTCGGTGTCGGCACAAATCTTTTCTCAGGCGAAAAGACTCTTTTTGAAGAAAACGGCGGCGGAAAAGAAGGCTGGGCATATGTTAATGACGTATTCGCAGTAAAGAGTGATTTCTATAACAAAAATATCCTTGAGGGTGACAACAAACCTTTCAGCAACAAGAATGTAACTTACTATTGATTAATCTGAAGAATAATTATATAATAGAGTGAAAACAAAAAACAGAGGTGTTTTTCTATGAATAAATATGTAATCGGTGTTGACTACGGTACACTTTCAGGTCGTGCTGTTATTGCAGATGCAAAAACAGGTGAAGAACTTGCAAGTGCTGTTTATGAATATCCCCACGCAGTAATGGATGAAACTCTTCCTGACGGCACAAAGCTCGGCACAGACTGGGCTTTACAGCATCCTCAGGACTATCTTGATGTTCTTGCAAACACAATTCCTGCTGTTCTTAAGGAAAGCGGAATCAGCGCAGACGATGTTATCGGTGTTGGTACAGACTTCACTGCTTGTACACTTATCCCCGTAAAGGCAGACGGCACACCCCTCTGCTTCCTTCCCGAATACGAGCACGAGCCTCACGCTTATGTAAAACTTTGGAAGCATCACGCAGCTCAGGACAAGGCTAACAAGCTCAACGAAATCGCTGAAGCAAGAGGCGAAAAGTGGCTTAATAACTATGGCGGCAAGATTTCATCAGAATGGGCTATTCCTAAAATCTGGCAGGTTCTTGATGAAAAAGAAGAAATCTACAATGCTGCAGATATGTTCATTGAAGCTGCAGACTGGATTGTATGGCAGCTTTGCGGAAACGTAACAAGAAACTCATGTACAGCAGGTTATAAAGAACTCTGGAATAAGACAACAGGCTATCCCTCAAAGGATTTCTTCAAGGCTCTTGATGAAAGACTCGAAAATGTTGTTGAAGACAAGCTCGGTACAGAGATTATGCCCCTCGGCTCAAAAGCAGGCGAAATCAACGAAAAAGCAGCAGCTCTCACAGGTCTCAAAGTGGGCACAGCAGTTGCAGTAGGTAACGTTGACGCTCACGTTTGCGTTCCCGCAGTAGGTATTGACGGTCCCGGCAAGGTTCTTGCAATTATGGGTACATCAACTTGCCATATGCTTATGGGTGAAGAAGAACTTCAGGTTCCCGGTATGTGCGGTGTTGTTGCTGACGGCATTATGCCCGGTTTCTACGGCTATGAAGCAGGTCAGAGCTGTGTTGGTGATCACTTTGCATGGTTTATTGACAACTGTCTTCCTAAAGAATATTATGATGCTGCTGAAAAGGCAGGTATGAACATTCATAAGTATCTCCGTTCAAAGGCAGAAGTTCAGAAACCCAGTGAAAGCGGACTTGTTGCTCTCGATTGGTGGAACGGCAACAGAAGCGTTCTTGTTGACGTTGACCTTACAGGTATGATCGTAGGTATGACACTTCTCACAAAACCTGAGGAAATCTACAGAGCACTTATTGAAGCTACAGCATACGGCACAAGAGAAATTATTGAAAATTACCGCAGAAACGGTGTTCCTGTTGATGAATTCTACGCATCAGGCGGTATCAGCCAGAAGGATCCCATGACAATGCAGATTTATGCAGATGTACTCGGTATTCCCGTTAAAATCGCAGGCTCAATGCAGGGTCCCGCACTCGGCAGCGCAATCTTCGGTGCAGTTGCAGCAGGTGCAGAAAAAGGCGGCTGGGATAATGTTTTTGATGCGGCAAGAGCTATGGGACAGGTCAAGAATGTTGTTTATAACCCCATCAAGGAAAATACAGAAATCTACGATAAACTCTTCGCAGAATACAAGATTCTTCACGATTACTTCGGTAAGGGCGAAAATGACGTTATGAAGAGACTTAAGAAAATCAAGATTGAACAGAGAAGTAAATAAAAACAATAAACGGGTGTCTTCGTGGCACCCGTTATGTATAAGGGAATGTACATAATGAAAAACAAAAAGGAGATTGCACTTAATAAATCGTTTTTTCTGTTTGTTATTCTTGGGATTCTTACGCTGACTCTCGGATATGTTGCAATAAGTGAAGAAATAACAGTATGGAGTGTGTTTTTCTTTATTCTCGGATTACTTTTTGTTATCGGCGGACCGATAAAAGAGCCGTTGTTTTACAGTTTTGATACGGAATGTATCACGCTGCATTACCTTTTTGTTCCAAAAGAATCTTATCTGTGGAAAAATATCCGAAAAATAAAGAAAGCCCGTGACGGTTATTCACGTTCGGCAATTATTGATTTTATATTTTCACGTGTGTATGAAATAAACGGAAAAGTTGAAGGTAAACAGCGTTTCTATATGAACGGAATTATAGTTATCAGTTTCAGAACAAAACGGTTGCTTGATAAATATTGGGAAAAAGAAATAAAAGAATAAAGTATAGAAAAGCAGTAAATCAGAGGATTTACTGTTTTTTCAATATTCGGGCTCATCGAGTGTTGCGAGGTGACAATAGTCATTTGCGAATTCGATTTTTATATGTCCGTCGGGCATAAATTTTATGCAGGTAAGTCCCGTGTTTTCCTGACAGAAATTGAAATCATCTCTTACGGGGAAACCGATTGCGGCACTTGTCAGATAATTGTTGAATGTTCCGTGAGCAAAAATGATAACTCTTTCGTTTGCAGAAAACTTTGATCGGATTGTTTCAATCACGCTGACAGCTCTTGCATAGGCTTCTTCTGTTGTTTCGTTTTCAACTTCGTATGCTATTGGGATGATTTCAACCCGCTTGTTCTGAAGTTCAGCAGTTTTATTTGCGGTCTGCACAGCTCTTGTGAGAGGACTTGCAAAAATGCCGTCGAGTCTGAATTTATGCATTCTTTTTCCGAGAAGTTCAGCCTGAAGCATACCTTTTTCTGATAACGCAGGGTCGGGACCGAGGTCTTCACCCGTGTTGCCTAATGATTCACCGTGTCTTGCAATGTAAAGTACCATTTTTATCACCAAAAATAGTATACAATTTTTTGGCTTTTACGTCAAGGATAGATATTGACGGAATGTTGATAATAAATTATAATAAGTTGAATAAAATTCAGGAGAAAAAATATGGATTTAAGTTTTAGCTTTTTCTTTAACAGCATACTTCTCGGACTCGGTCTTGCAATGGATGCATTTTCTGTTTCCCTTGCAAACGGACTCAACGAGCCGAATATGAAAAAAACAAAAATGACGGGCGTTGCAGGAATGTTTGCATTGTTTCAGGGCTTAATGCCGATGATCGGCTGGATATGCGTACATACTCTTCTGCAGTATTTTCAGTCTTTTGAAAAATTCATTCCCTGGATTGCACTTGCGCTTCTCGGTTTCATTGGCGGAAAGATGCTTATTGAAGGCATTAAAAACAAAGATGAAGAGGCAGAAAAAGTTGGTGTAGGCTTCGGTGCACTTGTTGTGCAGGGCGTTGCAACATCAATTGATGCGCTTTCTGTAGGTTTCACAATTGCAGATTATAACCTGCCCAATGCTCTTCTTGCCGCTGCCGTGATTGCAGTTGTAACATTCGGAATCTGCCTTGGCGGTATTATTATCGGCAGAAAAGTCGGCACAAAACTTGCAGGTAAAGCAGGAATTTTCGGCGGTTCAATACTCATTTTCATAGGTCTTGAGATTTTTATAAGCAGTTTCTTCAAATAATTAAAACGGTACGAAAGTACCGTTTTTTTTGTGGTTAAATAATCTGTATAACCCAATAAATCACACCGTAAATGAAACTTGCGGCTGTGCCGTAAACAAAATAATGATTGAATATTAAAAAAAACTATGCAGAAAAACTTGACAAGTTTACTTGGCAATGATATAATTTATGCAAAGAAAACTTGGCAAAGGTGTGTTTTTGTGAACAAAGACGATATTTTACAGATGAGTCGTGAAGACAATCAGAATGGTGATGAAAGAGAAGAAAAAATCAAATTGCGGACATATGCTGTAAGTGCTGCACTAGGCTGTCTTTTTTGTATGATTCTTGTTTTTATTGAAGAATGTATTTTTGACAGAAGTGCAACTGCTATATGGATAATATATTCAGGTATGATGTTTTCTAAATACATCATGGACGCCGTTAAGTTGAAAAAACGATTTGATATTGTTTTATCTGTGCTTTGGGGATTGATTTGTATTATCAATATTGTAATTTACATTATTGATATCATAAGGTGAGAAAATGGAAGAAGCTTTGACCTTAAAAAATAATCTGAAATATGCAAGAACAGAAGCCGGTTTATCTCAGCAACAATTGGCAGATATGATCGGTGTGTCACGAAATACAATAAGCTCTATTGAGACAGGGCAGTTTAATCCAACAGCAAAACTTGCGTTGATATTATGTGTTGCCTTGGATAAAAAATTTGAGGAGTTATTTTATTTTTGAAAAAAAGGCTTGACCATTTTGGTCAAGCCTTTTTTTGTTCTTAAAACCAATAAATAACCCAATAAATCACACCATAAATAAAGCTTGCGGCTGTGCCGTAAACAATAACGGGACCTGCGATTTTGAAAAGATTTGCGCCCGTGCCGAGAATATAGCCTTCGCTTGAATATTCAAGTCCCGATGAAACCACGGCATTTGCAAATCCCGTTATGGGTACAATTGTGCCTGCACCTGCGTGCTTTGCAATTTTGTCAAAAACACCGATACCCGTCAGAATAGCCGTTATCACAACAAGCGTAACGGGAATGAGAAGCTTTATGTTTTCTTCTTTGACGGATAATGCTTCAAAAACAGTCCTGAGAGCTTCTCCGAGCGTGCAGATTGCTCCGCCGATAAGAAATGCAAACAAAGCATTTTTAATCTTTGGAGAGGGCGGAGAAACTTTTTTTGTCATTAATTCATAGTCTTTGTCTTTTTCGGGCAAAATAAAACATTCCTTTCTGTAAACAATAATTTAGCGACGCAGAAATTAATTGATATATCGTAGGGGCGATGATTCATCGCCCGGCACGAAAGTGCTTTTCCGTAAGGAAAATTAACGGCAAAGCCGTTCTGCTGCGCAGCGGGCGTTAGATTAACGCCCCTACAAGCTTTATTTTAATT
>JAZUCO010000110.1:0-11717 GCA_045639185.1 Acutalibacteraceae bacterium | reverse complement strand
AAAGAAATTATAAGACTTGCACTTGAGGCTGCCGAGGAGGGTGCTGATATTGCAGTTTTCCCCGAGCTTTCGGTAACGGGTTACAGCTGCGGTGATCTTTTTTATCAGAGCAGACTCCTTGTAAGTGCGGAAGAATCTGTTCTGCGCATTGCTGATGCGCTCTGCAACACAGATATTCTTGTTTCTGTAGGTGCACCCGTTGAAATATGCGGTAAACTTTATGATTGTGCCGTGCTTCTCTGGTGCGGTCAGTTTATGGGTATTGTTCCGAAGAGTTTTGTGGGTTCCTATGCCCTCAGATGCTTCTCTTCTGCTGATGAAATCAAGGTTGGTGAAACTGTTTTCTGCGGTGAAGATGTGCCTGTTGGTAACAACCTTATTTTTGACTACAAGGGTGTTAAGATTGCAGCAGAAATCGGTGAAGATCTGTTTGCGCCTCTTCCCGAGAGTACACTTCTTGCGCTGGGCGGTGCAGAAGTAATCATAAATTCAGCTGCATCTTACGAAACAGCTGAAGGCAGAATGAAGAGAAGAGAAAATGTGCGTATACAGTCTGAAAAATGTATCTGTGCATACTGTTTTGCATCTGCAGGTGCAACAGAATCAACTCAGGACTTCGTTTATTCAGGTCACAGCGTGATTGCTCAGAACGGCAGAGTAATAAATGAAAATGAAAAGACAGCAGATTACGATTATATAGTAATTGCTGATATCGATGTGGGTATTATAAAAGCTGAAAGACGTATGAGCAAAAAGTTCGGATTTGCTGTTAACTCATACGGTGCCATGACAGATACAGAAACTGTTGTGATTGATGTTGACGGTGAACTTTATGCAGACGGTGAGTTTGCTTATATCTCAAAAACTCCTATGATTCCCGAAAATGAAGAGGAAAAGAGAAATGTCTGCCTTAATATTTTTGAAATGCAGACTGCAGGTCTTGTCAAGAGAATGAAAATCACAAACGGTAAACCCGTTATCGGTGTTTCAGGCGGTCTTGATTCAACTCTCGCTCTTCTTGTGTGCGTGAATGCCGTTAAAAAGCTCGGCAGAGAGGCAAGTGATGTTGTGGCACTTACACTTCCTTGTTTCGGCACAACAAAGAGAACAAAGGGCAATGCGTGGTCTCTTATGGAGCTTCTGGGTGTTTCTTCCCGTGAGATTGATATCAAAGAAGCCTGCACTCTTCAGTGCCGTGATATCGGTCACGATGCCGAAAAGCTTGATGTTACATTTGAAAACATTCAGGCAAGAGAAAGAACACAGATTCTTATGGATGTTGCCTGTCAGGAAGGCGGATTTGTTGTCGGTACGGGAGACCTGAGTGAGCTTGCTCTCGGCTGGTGCACATACAACGCTGACCATATGAGTATGTACGGTGTCAATGCGGACATTCCCAAGACTCTTATGAAAGAGATAATCACCGTGATTGCAGAAACAGACGAGTTCGTACATTGCCGTGAGGTGCTTCTTGATGTTGTAGGTACACCGATAAGTCCCGAATTGCTTCCGCCCGATGAAAACGGCAATATAAAGCAGGAAACAGAGGATATTGTAGGTCCTTACAGACTCCACGATTTCTTTATTTATTACTGCCTCAGATACGGCTTCACACCTGAAAAGATTTATAATATGGCTTGCATGGCGTTTGAAGACGAATTTGACAGCGAAACAATCCTTAAGTGGCTTAAAGGTTTTTACAGACGATTCTTTTCTCAGCAGTTCAAGAGAAGCTGTATGCCCGACGGTGTGAAAGTTCAGGAAATCGGACTTTCTCCCAGAGGTGACTGGAATATGCCATCTGATGCATCTTCAGCATTATGGCTGGCAGAACTTGATAATATTAAGTAAAAATAAAAAATCCCGTTAGTATAAACGGGATTTTTTTGCGTTTATCTGTTGATTTCAAACTGCTGATTGTCGGGGAGTGACGGATGAGTCAGCTCTTTTGCGATATCTTCAATCTGTGTGAAGAGTTTCTGCATCTTTTCTTTGCGCAGAGCTTTTATTCTGAGTGCGTTGCCGATTCTGCGGGGGAGAGATGCCACATCCTGAACAATTATGTAAACGGGTGAATCTTCTGCATAATTGCATTTTGAACCGTCAAACACGCCGAGATAAATCTTCATAACGTATTCGAGAAGATTATCTTTCTTTATCTGTTTAACAGCCTTTCTGTTTACACCCTTGCCGAAAGTCAGGAAGTTTATAAGTCTTGCGGCTCTGCCCACGGTGAGCTTTTTAAGGTATTTTACACCTGCTCTGATGGGTTTGTAATATTTTTCATCAAGATTGAATTTTTCATCAATAGAATTTACTCTCAGGAAGAATTCATCTTTATCATCAATTGCCGCATCAAGAATACCCATAAGCACATTTTCCGTATGCTTTGTGATGTATGAGCTGTCGTAAGTCTGACCTCTGTATGAGAATGTGTCAATTGTGTCAATACTCATTGAGTATTTGTCATCGTCAATCGTAAGGTTTACGATGGGGGAGGGATGACCGCAGAGTGCACCGACATTTATCTGAATGAGTGAATTGCCGTTTTCTGAAGTGAATTTTGTGTTTCTCTGCATATGTGAATGACCGACAATTACAAAGTCAACACCTGCATCTGCAAGAATGCCTGCTCTTTCTTCCCAGTCGCCGATAAGCTGACCGCCGTTTATGAGCATTGAAATGTTGGGCAAAAGAAGATGATGCTCCATAACGATAACTGTTTCACCGTTTGCTTTTGCATCTTTTGCCTGTTTTACTATCCATTCCAGGTGTTCGTCACAGTAACCTGCTTTGCCTTTGCCGTTTCTGTCGTCATTAAGACCGATAAGACGGATTCCGCCATCGAGTTTTACTGCATAAGATGCGGCACCAAGCTCGTTTACATAGATGTCATAAGCCTCTGATTCACCGTATTCTTTATAGAATTCACGAAGGTCTGTAACACCGAATGTTTCAACGTCATAGAATATCTCTTCGCCCTCGTAACGTCTTGATCTGCCGTCACAGCACCAGTCGTGAGTTGAATAAACAACAAAGACCTTTTTATTTTTTGCGGTGAGACGCTCAATTTTTTCTCTTACTTCATAGTGAGAAACCTTTTCACCATCGTTTGAAAGGTCACCCGCAATGAAAACATAATCAAAATCGGAATCTGCAATCTTTTCAAAGGCTGAATCTATAATTGCACCTGATTCTTTAAGACACTTCTGGTCGGAGGACTGTCTTAAACGGTAGGCTGTACCGTCATCTGCAAGTGTTTCCGAAAAATGATGAAGGTCGGCTAATAAAGCGATTTTTTTCATATTTTTTCCTCCCTGATTGATAAATATATTTTATCATATTGTAAATTTGATTACAAGAGTTTATTTTTTTATAAAACTCAATACGGTATAAATTAATTTGACAAATTGTACTATATATATTATAATATTAAGCAATATATTTTTGAAAGGAGATTAATCCTTGATGGATGACCCTTACCCCGCTAATTTTATGAATATGGCAGTAGCGGCTGCAACTGCTGACGGTGATTCGTCAGCTGTGTCAATTATTCTTAAAATCCTTCTTCTTTTTGTTCTTATTCTTGTAAATGCATTTTTTGCAATGAGTGAAATTGCAATTATTTCTCTTAATGACAACAAGATAGACAAACTTGCTGAAGAGGGGCACAAAAAAGCTAAACAGATACAGAAATTAACTCAGAATTCGTCAAACTTTCTTTCGACAATTCAGATTGGTGTAACCCTTGCAGGTTTTCTTACCAGTGCATCGGCTGCAGATTCATTTGCGCCCATTCTCACACAGGCTGTTGTGAATGCATTTGAACCTCTTGCGGCATACGAAGGTGTTATTGAAACAGTTGCCCTGATTCTTATTACAATAATTGTTTCATATTTCTCACTTGTATTCGGTGAACTTGCTCCCAAAAAAATCGGTATGCAGAAATCTGAAAAAGTCGCATATAAAGTTGTGGGAATTCTTTTATTTATTATGAAGGCAACAAAGCCTTTTGTGAAAGTTCTTGCTTTTTCAACAAACAGCATTGTCAGACTTTTCGGCATTGACCCAAATGCGGACGAAGAGAACGTTACAGAAGAAGAAATTCTTATGATGGTTGACGTTGGTGAAGAAAAAGGTGTTATTGAAAATGCTCAGGCTGAGATGATCAATAATATCTTTGAGTTTGATGATATTGATGCCGGTGATATTATGACTCACCGTGTTGATATGACTGCTGTTGAGGCTGATGAACCCGTTTCTGAAGTTGTCAAGGTTGCAATTGAGGACGGTTATTCAAGAATCCCCGTTTATGATGATGACCCCGATAATATTGTCGGCATTGTTTATATCAAAGACCTTCTTCCTTACATCGGTAAAGAAGTCCCCACAGACAAAACAATAAGAGAAGTTATGCGTGAGGCATACTTTGTTCCCGAAACAAAAAAATGCGGAGAGCTGTTTGCCGAAATGAGTGAAAAGCGTGTTCAGATTGCAATTGTTGTAGATGAATACGGCGGAACTGCAGGTCTTCTTACTCTTGAAGATATTATTGAGTCAATCGTGGGCAGTATTCAGGACGAATACGACACAGAAGAGGAAGAAATCGCAAAAATCAACGATACAACTTTCACTGTTGACGGTACAACAGATCTTGATGAGATAAATGAACTTGTGGGTGCAGATATCCCCGAAGGTGATTATGACACAATCGCAGGTTTTATCATCAGTGAGCTTGGTTTTCTTCCCAAAGACGGTGATATGGATACTGTGGAGCTTGATAACCTTAAATTTACAATTATTGAAGTTGAGGATAAACGAATCGCAAAAGTCAGAATCGACATTACTCCCAGAGATGAGGAAGAAGACGACGGGGACGATGAAAAGCGAAACAGACTCAATCACAAGGAAAAGAAAAACAGATCAGAAGACAAATAAAATTCCGGAGGGACGGACTTGAAATTTTTTGATGATGTATGTCAGGTAACATTTGCAGGCATTGACCGTGTTTTCAATGTGTCAAGCGTGTTTTGTGAATTCAACCTTGGCGGAAATGATATAACCGTAAAATGGTACGGAGTTATAATTGCTTTCGGTTTTCTTCTTGCCGTGCTCTTTGGCGGAAGAATGGCTTTTAAGTGGAAGATGGATCTTAATAAGATGCTTGATGTTCTTATTTACGGTACTTTTTCCGCAATTATCGGTGCAAGACTGTATTACTGCATTTTTAACTGGGAACAATATAAAGCCAATCCCATAAAGATTTTTTATATCTGGGAAGGCGGTCTTGCAATTTACGGTGGTATAATTGCAGGTATTCTTGCGGCATTTGTTGTGTGTAAAGTTGAAAAACTCAACTTCGCCAACCTTCTCGATATGGCAGGTATGAGCCTTCTTATCGGTCAGGGTATCGGCAGATGGGGTAACTACGCAAATCAGGAAGCTTTCGGCTGCAATACAAACGGCAATTTCGGTATGATGAGCAGTAAGATTACATCATACATTCTTTCACATCAGTCATCACTTCCCGGTGTTGACCCGTATGCACCCGTACACCCCACATTCTTCTATGAATCAGTCTGGTGTCTGACAGGTTTTGTGCTTCTGTTCATTATGTGCAAAAAGTTCAGAAAGTTCAGCGGTCAGATATTCCTTTCATACGGTATCTGGTACGGTCTGGGCAGAATGTTCATCGAAGGTCTCAGAACAGACAGCCTTTATATCGGTGACACAACACTTCGTGTTTCGCAGTTGCTTTCAGGCGGAATCGTTGTCGTTTGTGCTGTGATAATGATAATAATGCTCGTGAGATATTCACAGAATCCCAAACCCATTGAGGGTGTTGATTATTACGTTGAGCCCGTTCCGTTCTTCAAAAAGAACAGAGAAAAGCTTGAAAAAGCAAAGGCTGAGGCTGAAAAAGTTCAGGAGGTAGCTGAAGATGTGCACAAGGATTGACGGTAAAGAAGTTTCTGCAGCAGTAAGAGACGAAATTACAAAGCAGGTTGCTGCTCTTAAAGATAGCGGAATCACTCCCGGTCTTGCTGTTATTATTGTAGGTAACGACCCTGCATCAAGAGTTTATGTTAATAACAAGAAAAAGGGTTGCGAGCAGACAGGTATGGCATCTTTTGAGTATGCAATGCCCGAAGAAACAACAACGGAGGAGCTTATTGCTCTTATTGAAAAACTCAACAAGGACGAAAAGGTTCACGGTATTCTCTGTCAGCTTCCCGTTCCGAAGCATATTGATGAAGAAAAAGTTCTTCTTGCAATCTCTCCCGAAAAGGACGTTGACGCATTCCATCCCGAAAACTGCGGTAAGGTTATGACCGGCGATTACAAATTTGCGCCTTGTACACCTGCAGGAATGGTTGAAATGCTTAAGTACTACAATATCCCTGTTGCGGGAAAACATTGCGTAATCATCGGCAGAAGCAATATTGTGGGCAAGCCTATGGCAATGCTTATGCTTAAAGAGAATGCAACTGTAACAGTATGCCACTCAAGAACAGAAAACCTTGCAGAAATCACAAAGCAGGCAGATATTCTTGTTGCGGCTGTGGGCAGATCTAAGTTTGTTACACCCGATATGGTTAAGGACGGAGCAGTTGTGCTTGACGTAGGTATCAACAGAATGGAAGACGGCAAACTCTGCGGTGACGTTGATTTTGATGCAGTCTGCGAAAAGACTTCATACATCACTCCCGTGCCCGGCGGAGTAGGCCCTATGACTATAACAATGCTGCTCAAAAATACTCTCAAGGCGGCAGAAAAGTAATATTAATAATAAGAATTGCAGATACTTTTTTTTGTACCTGCAATTTTTATTTTTATGAAAAATTTGTTTATCATACAAAAGCATAAATGAAAAATATGTGATAAAAATATAAACAACTTACTTTTTGAAGGAGTTGAAAATATGATTGACAGATTATCACTTATTCTTGTAATCGTCGGTGCTGTAAACTGGGGTTCAATAGGACTTTTTCAGTTTGACATAGTATCATGGCTTTTCGGCGGTCAGGATGCAATTCTCAGCCGTATAATCTATACACTTGTGGCTCTTGCAGGTATCTGGTGTATTTCTCTTCTTTTCAGAGAAAACGAAGTTCTTACAAAAGCGGCAGAAGAAAACGATGTAATGTAAGTTACGGCACAACAAAAAGGGACGGTCAGAAGACCGACCCTGTGTTTTACAAATGAAAAATATTATTCTGCTGCAGCTCTTGCTTTTTCAAGACATGCTGAGCAAAGAACACCCTTGTCACTTGTGGGGTTGAAGGGAACAATTGCCTCTCCGCCGCATTCTCTGCAAACTGATGTGTAGAACTTGCGTTCACCTGATTTGTTTGCCTTGCGTGCCTGACGGCATTCTTTACAGAACTTGGGTTCCTGGAAGCCTTTCTCTGCATAGAATTCCTGTTCGCCTGCTGTGAATGTGAATTCTTTTTCACAGCCTTTGCACACTAAAATTTTGTCTTCGTACATAATTGGTACCTCGCTTGAATTTTTTTTGTCCGGGACTCCGAGATTTCTTGCGCCGTACCGTTGAAAACAACGTTTGGAGTGTCGGGCATTTTTTCTATAACCACCGTGTGTGACGGGTAGTTCCGTTACAAAAAAGCCTTTTTCAGCTTTGACTTTGCTCTGAAAAGTGCATTGTCAACTGATTTTTCAGTCATACAGAGTTTGTCTGAAATCTCCTGATAACTGAAACCGGCAATATAATAATCAACAACCTTTTTTTCTGTTTCTGAAAGAAGCGAAACATACTTCTCTATAAAAAATCTGTATTCTTCGTTTTCAATGTAGTCATCTTCTGTTGATACCGCAGGGGGTACAACGGAATCGTCAAGAGAAAGGGAGTTGTTAAGAGGACTGTTTGCTGCGCCTGATGCTTTTTTGCACACAGTCCTGAGTCTGTTTGTTATGCACACAGATGCATATGTTGCAAAAGAGCAGTTTCTGCCTTCGCTGTAACTTCTTACCGCAAGGAGGAAACCCAGCATTCCTTCCTGAAACCAATCTTCACGGGTAAGGGAGTCTGCAAAAAAGTTTTTTGCAAGAAAAGAAACCGTCCGGCTGAATCTCGTTGCAAGTTCATCAAACGCTTTGTTCTGACCGTTTCTGATGAGTACAACAAGTTTTTCGTCTGACATTTCGGAAAAGTCAGCACAGTTTTTTGATTTCTCCATGCAAAACCTCTTATACTGAACCATTATATTAATGTGATTATAATATAATATTTGTGATTTGTCAACAATAAAATGTTGCAAAAGTAAAAAATATTTGTGAAAACAGAAGAAAAATAAACTACAAAATATATGCAAATGTCAAAATAATATAAAAAAACAAAAAAAATTAAAATAATTGTTGCAATTCTGATTTGTTTGTGATATAATACTGCCGTTATGAATGATTGAAAGAGGTGAATCGTAATGAAAGAGGGTATTCATCCTAACTATAAGCAGACTAAGATAAAGTGCGCTTGCGGTGCTGTATATGAAACAGGCTCATCAAAGGAAGATCTCCATGTTGATATCTGTTCAAAGTGCCATCCGTTCTTCACAGGTAAGCAGAAGCTTGTTGATACAGGCGGACGTGTTGACAGATTCAAGAAGCGTTATAATCTTGATAAGTAATTTTTATGCAATTACGAAACGGCACTGTTATTCGGTGCCGCTTTTTGTCGTTGTTCAGAAAATTAACCAGGCTGAAAAACTGAAATGATTAAAAGTCAAACAATAATTTAGCGCACAGATTAATTAATATCGTGTAGGGAACGATGCCCACATCGTTCCGCAAAGTCTGATGACGGCTTAGGACGGACCGATCAGGGGATCGGTCCCTACAAGGATTGTGCAAATCAATTCATTGTACAAACATTCGCTAAATTATTGCTTACAGAGGAGATTTTATGTCTGATTATCTTACACTCAGCAAAGAAGCAAGTGACGAGTTTATTGAAAAGCGTTCACGCTTCATCGGTTATGCCAAGCCCGTAAAGACTCAGGAAGAGGCAATGGCATTTATAAATGAAATAAGAAGCAAGCATTGGGATGCAACTCACAATGTTTATGCCTATGTGCTGCGTGAAGGTCAGGCAAGGCGCTATTCTGATGACGGTGAGCCGTCAGGTACGGCAGGTGTGCCCGTGCTTGATGTTCTTCTCAAAGAGAATATCACAGACTGCGTTGTTGTTGCAACCCGTTATTTCGGCGGTGTTCTTCTTGGTGCAGGCGGACTTGTAAGAGCATATTCCCACACTTCAAAAATCGCGGTTGACGCTGCAGGAATCATAAAAATGAGCGTGTGCACTGTTCTGAGTGTTGCTTGTGATTATAATTTCTACGGCAGACTTTCTTCACTTATTCCCGAATATGGCGGAATCATTGAAGACACGGTTTTCGGTGAAAATGTAACTGTGCAGTTTTATATGCCGAATGCAAATGTGCCGTTTTTTGACGCAAAACTCGTTGATCAGAGCTTAGGTAAATTTTCAAGTGTAAAAATTTGCGAAAAATACGCACAAATTGAATAAATAAACAGAGGATTTTCTGTATAATAGAAGTATATAATATATGAAGGGGTGAAAAAGATGCGTTTCAGCGATGAATTTCTCAAAGAAATAAGAGATAAGAACGATATTGTTGATGTTATTTCGCCCTATGTGAATCTTCAGGTAAGAGGATCAACTGCAAAGGGATTGTGTCCCTTTCATAATGAAAAGACAGCATCTTTCACCGTTTATATCAATACGCAGTCTTATTATTGCTTCGGTTGCGGCTCAGGCGGAGATGCAATAACTTTTATCAAGAATGCAGAGGGACTTCATTATTCCGATGCTGTTGCATTTCTTGCTCAGAAGAGCGGTATCCCTCTTCCGCAGGACGGATATGACGATACCGTTTCAAAAATGAAACGCAGAATGCTTGATGCAAACCGTGAGGCGGCAAGATTTTTCCACGCAACACTTCTTTCTCCCGAGGGAAAGACTTGTCTTGAATATTTCCTTTCAAGAGGTCTTACAATGGAAACAATCCGACACTTCGGTCTCGGCTGTGCTCCCGATAAGTGGGACGCACTTCTCAGACATATGAAGAAAAAGGGTTATTCCGAGCAGGAAATTGAATCTGCTGACCTTGCAAGAAAAAGCAAAAAAGGCAATCTTATTGATACTTACAGAAACAGAGCAATGTTCCCGATTATAGACATTAACGGCAGTGTTATTGCTTTCGGCGGCAGAGTTCTTGATGATTCAAAACCAAAGTATGTGAACACTTCAGATACATTGGTCTATAAAAAAAGTCAGGGCGTTTTTGCTCTGAATTTTGCAAAAAAAGGTAACAGCAAAACCATTATTCTTTGCGAAGGATATATGGACGTTATAGCTTATCATCAGGCAGGGTTTGAAAATGCAGTTGCAGGTCTCGGTACTGCTTTTACTCCCGAACAGGCGAAACTGATTTCAAAATACGCAGAAGAGGTTATATTGTCATATGATAGTGACGAAGCCGGACAGAAGGCTACACGAAGGACCATCGGTATTTTGTCAAAAACGCCCGTAAGGATAAAAGTTGCCCGTCTGCAGGGCGGCAAAGACCCTGACGAAATTATAAAAAAACACGGTAAGGAAAAAATGAGACAGATTCTTTCCTCAGCCGTGGGCGATGTTGATTTTGAGCTGACAAGGGAAAAGCAGGGCTACAACCTCTCCACGTCAGACGGCAAAGTCGCATATCTCGGCAGAGCTGTTGAAATGCTTTCCGCAACAAACAATCCTATTCATTGGGATGTTTATGCTTCAAAGCTTGCAGATGAACTGGGCGTTGATAAAAAAGCTATCGTCGCTCAGATTGAGAGAAAGGCAAAACAGCACATCCGCCGTGAAACAAACGCAAACTTTGCGAAGGCAGCCACTTTTGATGACGATGTAATGAAAAAAGCAAATCCCGACAGGCAGAAATACTTAGTTGCCGCAAAAGCGGAAGAAACGCTCATTTCATTGCTTCTTCACAATCCCGATTTTTATCAGAAGATAAAATCAAAGCTCTCTTCAGAAGATTTCTCAACTGCATTGAACGCCAGAATTTACAGATTGATTGCTGAAAAACTCGAGCAGCAGAGACCTGTTGACGTTACATATTTTGCAGAAGAACTGTCTGACGAAGAACTGGGCTATCTGGTAAGGCTTGAAAGTATGCGTGAAAAACTGAGCAATACCGTAAATGAATGTCTTGACTGCATCAAGCGTATGAAAGACGAAAAGCAGGAGAGAGATTCAAAGCGTGCAGCCGATATGACTGATGATGAGTGGGCTGCAATGTTCAGAAAATAATGAAGATGTAAATTTTACAGGACAGGTGAAAGATATGGAAAACACAGATAAGAAAAATGTTTTTGTCCGTCTTATTGAAAGAGGTAAGGCAACAGGTAAACTCTCCACTCAGGAGATCAACTCTGCTATCCTTGACGTTGATTTTGACATTGAAGAGCTTGACAAGTTCTATGAAATGGCAGAAGCTAACAACATCGAAATCATAGACGACATTAACGATGTAATGCTCGATGACCTTGATTTTGACGACAGTGACATCGGTAAGTCTGCAGAAATTGAAGTTGACGATACAGACGTCAAGAATATGCAGATGGATGACCCCGTTAAGGTTTATCTTAAGGAAATCGGTAAAGTTCCTCTTCTTACTCCCGAAGAA
>JAZUCO010000109.1:0-4608 GCA_045639185.1 Acutalibacteraceae bacterium | reverse complement strand
GAACGTATTCAGGTTTTCGAGGGAACTGTTATTGCTCGTAAGGGCAGCGGTGTAGCTCAGACATTCACAGTAAGACGTGTTTCTTACGGTGTTGGTGTTGAAAGAGTATTCCCCGTTCACTCACCCAACGTTGCTAAGGTTGAAATCGTCAGAACAGGTAAGGTTCGCAGAGCTAAGCTCTACTACCTTCGTGACAGAGTTGGTAAGGCAGCTAAGGTTAAAGAACAGATCAGATAAGTTTTTTCTGGGCAAAAGGGGCAGTTATGTCCCTTTTTTTGCTTTAATTTTATAATCTGCTGTCTCAGGTGTTGTTATGAAAGAAAGAACTAACGGTTATATATATTATGAATACCATAAGCAGACCGATAAAGAAATCATTCGTGATGTAGCCTGGACTTCAGTTTTCAGGTGGATATATGCAATAATATTTCTGTTTATTGTGTTATCGTTGACTTTTTCTGTGTTTTTCAGGATTGTTGCGGTTGATGGATCTTCAATGGAACCGACATTACACGATAAAGAATTTATTTTATCTTATGCAGTCGGTTTCAATGCTGAAAAAGGTGATATTGTTCTTCTGAAAATGTCAGATGAAGACGATGTTCTTATTGTAAAAAGAATAATTGCCACTGAAGGTCAGACTGTTGATATTGATTATGATAAAAAGACAGTAACCGTTGACGGTAATATTCTTGAAGAATCTTATATTTCAGAAATGTTATTGCCGATTAATAATGAAATGGAATATCCATACACGGTGCCTCGCGGTCATGTTTTTGTTATGGGAGATAACCGTGCAGAATCCGTTGACAGCAGAAATAAAAATATTCAGGCAATAGCCGAAGAGAAAATCGTAGGTGATGTTATTGCCAGAGTTTATCGTTTTTCTGATTTTATTATTTTTGAATGATGGTGAAAAAGATGAAATTTTACAAAAAACTTGTTGAAAATATTTTTGAATTCGCATCAATCGCAGTTACCAGCGTTCTTGCAATTGCAATTATATTTACTTTTTTCTTCAGACTTGTAGGTGTAGACGGTAACTCAATGGTGCCCACACTGGCACACAAAGACTGGCTTATAACAAGCACTGCAACAACTGATTATGAATATAAAGACATTATCATTGCTGTTCAGCCCGGTGTTCTCAATGAGCCTCTTGTGAAGCGTGTTATTGCTACAGAAGGTCAGTGGGTTGAAGTTGATTACGAAAACGGTGTTGTCAGAGTCGGTGACACAGTAGATACAATGCAGGAATTGTATGAGCCCTATATCAAAGAACCCGCAACAGAGCGTAATTATACAGATAATAATGAATATCCTATTCAGGTTCCTGAAAACTGTGTATTTGCAATGGGTGACAACAGAAATAATTCAACAGACAGCCGTTCATATCTTGTAGGTTTCATTGATGAAAGCTACATTCTCGGCAAAGCTCAGTACAGAGTAATTTCAGGGCAGACAGGACTTGATTTTGATAAATTTCAGATTTACGATAAATAATATCACGGGGGCTGAAACAACAGCCCTCTTTTTTGGAAGGTGAGATAATGGCAGATGCAATCAAACAGCAGGTACAATGGTTTCCCGGTCATATGGCGAAAACAAGAAGACTTATCAAAGAGCAGCTACGTCAGGTGGATGCTGTTACAATGCTTCTTGATGCCAGAATTCCCGAAAGCAGTAAGAATCCCGAAATAGATGAACTTATTCAGGGGAAACCGACAATCATTCTGTTCAATAAAGCCGATCTTGCTGACAGCAATGCCACAAAACAGTGGATTGAATATTATGCAAAAAAAGGTGCCGCATCACTTGAAGTTGACTGCAGAACAGGTAAAGGTCTCAATAAATTCAGACCTCTGGTAAGAGAAGTTCTTGCAGATACAATAAAGCGTAATGAAGAAAAAGGTATGCCCGGTAAAACACTCAGAATTATGGTTGTAGGTATTCCCAATACAGGTAAATCTTCATTCATAAATAAAATGGGTGCAGGCGGCAAAGCAAAAGTTGAAGACAGAGCAGGTGTCACACGCAACAATCAGTGGTTTGTTATCGGCGGTGGTATTGAAATGCTTGATACACCGGGCGTTCTTTGGCCTAAATTTGAGGATCCCGAAGTAGGTGACAAGCTTGCTTTCACAGGCGGTGTAAAAGATCAGATTCTCGATATTGAAACACTTGCAGTAAGATTCCTTCAGGTAATGAAAGACAATTATCCTGACAGACTCAGAGAAAGATATAAAATTGATGATTTTGAAGACCTTGAGGCTTGGGAAATTCTTGAACTTATTGGTAAAAAAAGAGGTATGATGATCCGTGGCGGTGAAATCGATACAATGCGCGCATCAGTTGCTGTACTCGATGAATACAGAGGCGGAAAATTCGGCAGAATGACTCTTGAGTGGGTGAAAAAATGACATACGAATTTGAAAATAAGGCACACGAAGAAGGCTACAAAATAGTCTGCGGTGTTGACGAAGCAGGCAGAGGTCCTCTTGCAGGTCCCGTTTATGCTGCAGCGGTAATTCTTCCCGATGGTCTTGAAGAAATGGGTATTAATGACTCAAAGAAAATGACGGAAAAGAAAAGAGAAGCTCTTTTTGATATCATTGTAGAAAACGCAACTGCTTACGGCATCGGTTTTGCAACAGAAAAAGAGATTGATGAAATCAATATTCTTAATGCAACTTTTCTTGCAATGAGAAGAGCTGTTGAGGCAATGGGCGTAAAACCCGATCTTGTCCTTGTTGACGGTAACAGAAAACCCGGCACCGGCTATGAAGAAATTACTCTTGTCAAAGGCGATGCAAAGTCAATTTCTATTTCTGCAGCATCAATTCTAGCAAAAGTCAGCAGAGACAGATATATGAAAGACCTTGCTGAAAGACACCCTGAATATAAATTTGAACAGCACAAGGGATACGGTACAAAGCTTCATTATGAAATGATTGAACAGTACGGTATTCTTCCTGACCACAGACGCTCATTCCTTAAAAAGATTCTTGAAAAATGATAGGTGAGCCGAGAAAAACGGGTCTGCTGGGTGAGATTTATGCCTCAAGATTTCTTCGTGATAATGGGTACAATATTTTAGCCGCAAACTTCAGAACTAAGAGCGGTGAAATTGATATTGTCGCTGAAATCGATGATATTATTTGTTTTGTTGAAGTCAAAACAAGAAAAGAAGGCGCTTATTTTGACCCTGCATATGCTGTTGACAAGAAAAAAGAAGAAAATGTAAAAAGCACTGCGGCAGCATTTATGTCTGCACTCAAAATGAAAAAGCAGATGCGTTTTGACATAATTGAAGTGATATTGTCTGATAATGATTATGAAGTCAGACTTATTGAAAATGCCTTTTAGGGTGATATTATGAGATTTTTTGATTTACATTGTGATACAATAACAGAACTTGAAAAGAAAAATGAAAGCCTTGCAAAAAATGACGGGCATATTTCTCTTGATAAGGCTGAGTATCTTGATGAATATGTTCAGGATTATGCAATTTTTATTCCTGATGAATACAGAGGCAAAGCGGCAACCGATTACTTTGATCGTGTTTATGCTTTCTATAAAAAACAGATTGAACTCTGCGGTATCAGTGAATATCACGAGAAGAAATATACAAAATTCAGATCTGTACTGTCTGTTGAAGGCGGTGCAGGTATGGGCGGCACGATTGATGGTCTCCATCATCTTGCTGACTGCGGTGTAAAACTTATCACTATTACCTGGAATGGCAGAAATGAGCTTGCAAGCGGCTGTTTTGATGAAGACGATATCGGTCTTACTGCATTCGGCAGAGAAGCGATAAGAGAAATGGAAAAACTGCATATCGCAGCGGACGTTTCCCATCTTTCAAAAAAAGGTTTCTATGCCCTTGCAGACCTTGCGGACAAGCCTTTTATGGCTTCACACTCCTGCATTGATATTGTTGATAATTTCAAGGCAAGGCACAGAAATCTTACAAAAGATCAGGTTAAGATTATTGCTGAGCATAAAGGTGTAATCGGTATCAATCTTTGGGAAAAGCTTCTCGGTAATGATGATAATTCTTTTGATGCTGTTTATCGTCATATGTCAGAGATAATTGATGTCGGCGGAGAGGATGTTATCGCTATGGGCACAGACTTTGACGGTTGTGACATTAATTCCGACCTTGCAGGAATTGAAAAGATTATCACTCTGCGTGATTTTCTTTACGGAAAAGGTTTTTCTGATATTCTTCTTGATAAGATATTTTTCTCAAATGCAGACAGATTTTTTGCAAATCTTCTCTTTACAAAGTAAGTTTGTTCTGCTATAATAAAATGTGATTTTTTACTAATTGAAAGGATGTTCTCCAAAATGTTTTATACATCAACAAGAGATAAGTCTCTCAAAGTGACATCAGCTGAAGCAATCACAAAAGGTATTTCAGCAGAAGGTGGACTTTTTGTTCCTTGTGAAATTCCTCAGGTTGATCTTGAATTCATTGCTTCAATGAAAGATATGTCTTATATCGAAAGAGCAAAGAAAGTTCTTTCTCTTTACCTTACGGATTTTACAGCAGAAGAAATTGCAGCTTTCGTTGAAGGTGCATATAAAGAAGGCAAGTTCTCATCA
>JAZUCO010000108.1:0-11398 GCA_045639185.1 Acutalibacteraceae bacterium | reverse complement strand
TCAGAGAAATCAACTTTAATAGGATCGCTCATTTTCTCAACTCCTGATATATAATTAAAATGTATTATACTATAAATTTTCATTAAATACAAGCTTTTTTATGCACCATTTTGAATTTGACAAAAGATTTGCTGCTGTGATAATATATTTTCAGAAAGAAGGCGCAGAAATATGGAAATTATAATCAGACGTGCAGAAAAAAAAGATGCAGCAAGACTTGCAGCACTCCTTGAAATCATAGCACAGCTTCATCACAAAGGCAGACCCGACATCTACGGAGGCGGCGGTGCGAAATATGATATTGAGGCTGTTGAAAAGAAAATAAACAACACCGATGAAATAATTCTTGTGGCAACAGATGAAAACGACTATGTGCTCGGTTACACAATGTCAAAAATCATTGATGTTGAAGAAAACGGCATTCTTCTGCCTTACCGTAAAATGTATATAGATGATGTATGTGTTGACCCTGAATGCAGAAAATGCGGTGTCGGCAAAAAACTTATGGAAGCAACAAAGCAGGAAGCTGTGAATGCAGGCTGTCATCTTGCAGAACTTAATGTGTGGGCATTCAATGAAAATGCCGTAAATTTCTATAAAAACTGCGGAATGACAGTTCAGCGTATGTATATGGAATACATTCTTGATTAAATTTTAGTAAAAGTAAATATTTTTTTCATCGGTTGATTGTTAATTGCGACAAAAAAGAAAAAATTCGCAAAAAACACTTTACAACTTTAGTTTGATAAAGTATAATACAACCATTGAAAGCACTCAATGTGCTTATCGAAAGGAGAAATTTCACAATGAAAAAAATTATTGCTTTAGTTATGGCAGCTCTGCTTGTATTCGCATTCGCAGGCTGTGCAAAGACAACAGACGAAGACACATCAACAACTCCCGATGCTGCTAACAACGGCGCAAACGCTGACGCAGATGCAGATGCAGTTGTAAAAGAAGAACCCACATCAAAGCTTGATCTCACAGTTAACGCTATCGACACAACAACTATTGATGCTGAATCAGACCTCGGCAAAATCATTGCTAACGGTAAACTCGTTGTAGGTATCACAAACTATGCTCCCATGGATTATAAGGATCCCGGCAGTGATGAATGGACAGGCTTCGATGCAGAATTTGCAGAAGCTTTCGGTAAAGCTCTCGGTGTAGATGTTGAATTCATCGAAGTTGACTGGGACAACAAAGTTTTCGAACTTGACTCAAAGAAAGTTGACTGTATCTGGAACGGTATGACAATCACACCCGAAATCACACTTGCAACAAGCGTTTCTGACGCATATGTAAAGAATGCTCAGGTTGTTGTTATGGCTGCTGATAAGGTTGCTGATTATGCAGATGCAGCTTCAATGGCAGACCTCGCATTCGCAGTTGAATCAGGTTCAGCAGGTGAACAGGCTGCTAAGGATAACGGATATGAATACACAGCAGTTCTCACTCAGGCTGATGCTCTTATGGAAGTTCAGTCAGGCACAGCAGATGCTTGTATCATCGACATCACAATGGCAAACGCTATGACAGGTGAAGGCACAAGCTATGAAAAACTTGCACAGGGCGTTGAACTTACAAGCGAAGAATACGGCATCAGCTTCAGAAAAGATTCAAACGCAACAGCAGTCCTCAATCAGTTTATGAAGGACAACAAGACTAACGTTCTTGAACCTCTTGCAGCAAAGTACGAACTTACTCTTGCATTCTAATAACAAATAAAAATAATTTATCGAGGCAGAGAGAAATTTCTGCCTCAGTTTTTCTGTAAAAGGAATATAAAGGAATATAAATATGGAAACATTTCTTAATGTTACGCTTGATTTGTTGAACGGTTTCGGAACAACACTCAAGCTGTTTTCTCTCACACTTGTTTTTGCTCTTCCGCTAGGATTGATTTTCAGCTTTTTCTCAATGAGCAAATTTAAGCCTCTGAGTGCACTTATGAAGATATTCATCTGGATCATCAGAGGTACACCTCTTATGCTTCAGCTTATTGTTGTTTTCTATGGTCCCGGACTTGTAGGTTCATGGGCAGAAGATATGCTTATAACAACAGACAACGTATTTGTGCAGTGGCTTGCCACTTGGGACGGTCTTGACCGATTCCCCGCAGTTCTCGTTGCTTTTGTTATAAATTATGCTTGTTATTTCTCTGAAATTTACCGTGGTGGTATTGAATCTATTTCAAAAGGACAGTATGAAGCAGGTCAGGTACTCGGTATGACCAAGACTCAGATTTTCTTCAAGATTGTTCTTCTTCAGGTTATCAAGAGAATTATTCCTCCTATGAGCAACGAAATTATTACTCTTGTAAAAGATACCTCTCTTGCAAGAATCATTGCCGTTTATGAAATCATATGGAGTGCTCAGGTTTATATCAAGAGCGAAGGTCTTATCTGGCCTCTGTTCTATACAGCAGCATTCTATCTCATCTTCAACGGAATTCTTACTGTTCTTTTCAGAAAAATCGAAAAGAAACTTGATTATTTTAAGGGGTGAAGAATATGGCTGTACTTGAAGTAAACAACATAAAAAAGAGTTTCGGCAAAACCGAAGTTCTCAAAGACATATCTTTCTCTCTTGAAAAAGGTGAAGTTATCTCCATCATCGGTTCATCAGGAAGCGGTAAGACAACACTTCTCCGCTGTCTCAATTTCCTTGAATTTGCTGATGAAGGCACAATCACAGTAAACGGTGAACTTCTTTATGACGGCAGCGACGGCAAATCAAAAAAGATGAAAGAAGCTGAAATCAGAACAAAACGTCTTCATTTCGGTCTTGTTTTCCAGAATTTCAATCTGTTTCCGCAGTATAATGTTCTTGACAATATAACTCTTGCTCCCAAACTCCTTAAAAAAGGAACAAATGAAGAAATCGAAGCAACTGCAAAGAAGCTCATTGAAAGAGTAGGTCTTTCAGAAAAAACAAACAACTACCCTTGCGAACTTTCAGGCGGTCAGCAGCAGCGTGTTGCAATTGCCCGTGCTCTGGCGCTGAATCCCGATATTCTTTGTTTTGACGAACCCACTTCAGCCCTTGACCCTGAGCTTACAGGTGAAGTTCTCAAGGTTATCAAAGGTCTCAAAACAGGTGACAGTACAATGATTGTTGTCACTCACGAAATGGGATTTGCAAGAGAAGTTTCAGACAAAATCATCTTTATGGCTGACGGTGTCATTGAAGAAATGGGAACTCCCGATGAAATTTTCGGAAATCCCAAATCTGAAAAGATGAAGGCTTTCCTTAGCCGTTCACTTGAAAACATCTGAGGTGAATAAAAATGCCTAAAAATGATGAAATGATGAAAAATGAGCTGTTTGAGCTCATCGCAAAAATCAAAAATGCCGAAGAATGCAAAGCTCTGTTGAGTGATCTGTGCACAGTCAAAGAAATTGAGCAGATGGCACAGCGTGTGAAAGCGGCAAAACTCCTGATTGAAGGAAAAACCTATAATCAGGTTATTGAAGAAACAGATATATCTTCTGCAACACTCAGCCGTGTTTCAAGATGCGTTCAGTACGGTGAAGGTTACAGTAAATTTCTGAAATAATTGTATATTTATTAAATACTACAATGTTTTATACGGAAATCGACCGATTTTATATGCAAAAATATGGTTGATTTCCGTATTATTATGTGATATAATTTTTTCAGTTTAGAAGATAAACAAAAAATCCCAAAAGGAGAAATACTTATGAAAAAAATTATAGCTTTAGTTATGGCAGCTCTGCTTGTATTCGCATTCGCAGGCTGTGCAAAAACAACAGACGACGGCACATCAACAAATCCCGATGCAGCTAACACAAACACAGCTACATCAACAGATCTTGTTAAGCTTATCAACATCGACCTTTCAGACGAAGAATACGCTTTCGGTGTTGACAAAGACCAGCCCGAACTTCTTGCAGAAGTTAACACATTCATCGAAAAGATCCTCAACGACGGTACATTTGATGATATCTGCAACAACTACTTCGGTGACGGTGAACCCGTAGGTGTTACATCAGCAGAACTTGATGAAACAAAGGATCAGCTTGTTGTTGCTACAAATGCTGAATTTGCTCCCTTTGAATACAAAGAAGGCGAACTTTACTACGGTATCGATATGGAAGTAGCTTCTCTTCTTGCAAAAGAACTCGGTAAAGAACTTGTAATTGACAATATGGACTTTGATTCAGTTTGTCTTGCAGTTGGTCAGCACAAGTGTGACATCGCTATGGCAGGTCTCACAATCGACCCCGCAAGAGAAGAATCAGTTACATTCTCAACAGCTTACTATGCAGCTGCTCAGCAGATCATCGTTAAGGCTGATGACACAAGATTTGACGATTGTACAGACCTCGCATCAGTTGAAGCTGTTCTTGCAGCTCTTCCCGCAGGTACAAAGGTCGGTGCTCAGACAGGTACAACAGGTGAAGCTTACGTTAAGGGCGGTTCAATGGGCTTCGAAGGACTCAACGCTGAATGCGTTTCATACGACAACGGTGCACTTGCAGTTCAGGATCTTCTTAACGGCGGTATCGATTTCGTTATCATCGACGCTGCACCTGCAGCAGCAATCGTTGCTTCAGTTAACGGTTAATCAGATAAAAAAGTTAAGTTTTGCAACACCCCGCTGTTTCAGCGGGGGATTGCTTATTGTAAAGGATAAACATTATGGATTTTAGCAGAATGATATCGCAGTTCCTTGAACAGCTTATTGATAAGGGTGCTTATGTAAGTGTTCTCGGCGGTCTTAAAAACACAATGATAATCGCTGTTGCGGGTCTTGTTATCGGTATTGTTATCGGTACGGTTATTGCAACGATTAGAGTGTTCCCCAAATACAAGATTATACCCCGTATGCTTGATAAGTTCTGTTCTTTTTATGTTGCACTTTTCAGAGGTACACCCATTGTTGTTCAGTTGCTTGTTTTCTACTATGTTGTGCTGCCTCTTTTAGGCTTCAACAGAGTTGACTCAATCGTGGTTGCAATAATGGTATTCGGTATGAACAGCGGTGCTTACATCTCGGAAATTATGCGTGGCGGTATTCTTTCTGTTGACCCCGGTCAGATGGAAGGCGGCAGAAGTGTAGGTCTCGGTTATGGAACAACAATGATAAAAATTGTTATTCCTCAGGCTGTAAAGAATATTCTTCCCACTCTCGGCAACGAATTCATTGCACTTGTCAAGGAAACTTCTGTTGTATCATTTGTCGGCGCAACAGACCTGTATAAGGCATTCCGTTCAATCGGTAGTGCTACGTACGAGTATATGATTCCTTATATCACAATGGCACTTATTTATATTGTTGTTGTTATGGTAATCACACTTCTTATAAAACTTATGGAAAGGAGACTTCGTAAGAGTGATAGACGTAATTAATCTTAACAAAAAGTTCGGAACAAATCACGTTCTCAAAGATATCTCCACAACCATAACAAAGGGTGAAAAAGTTGTTGTTATCGGCCCCTCAGGTTCAGGTAAGAGCACATTCCTGCGTTGTCTTAACTGTATGGAAGACCCCACAAGCGGTGAAATCATTTTCGGCGGTGAGAATCTTGCCGACCACAAGGTTGATATAAATCTTCACAGACAGAAGATGGGAATGGTTTTTCAGCATTTCAACCTTTTCAACAACAAAACAGTTATCCAGAATATTATGATGGCTCCTGTTCACGTGGGACTAAAAAAACTTAAGAAACAGAAAAGAAACAATCTTCTTATAAAACTGAATCTTAAAAAAGGTGAAATTGTTTCCGTTTCAACAACTCCTTCAGAAATAAAAGAAAATGCCCGTACAAAGGCAATGGAACTCCTTAAGAGAATCGGTCTTGAAGAAAAGGCAGATGCATACCCCTATTCTCTTTCAGGCGGTCAGAAACAGCGAGTTGCAATTGTCCGTTCACTTGCAATGGAGCCCGATGTTATTCTCTTTGACGAACCAACATCAGCTCTCGACCCCGAAATGGTAGGCGAAGTTCTTGAAGTAATGAAAGACCTCGCAAAAGAAGGTATGACAATGGTTGTTGTCACTCACGAAATGGGCTTTGCAAGAGAAGTTGCAGACAGAGTCATCTTTATGGACGAAGGAAGAATCCTTGAAGAAGGTTCACCCAAAGAAATTTTCGAAGCGCCAAAAAGTGAAAGACTTCAGACTTTCCTTGCAAAAGTTTTATAAATGGAAAATTGAGAATTGAAAATTGAAAGAATTTAAGTATAGCCTGTAGGGACCGATGCCCACATCGGTCCGCAAAGTCTGATGTCGGCTCGGACGGACCGATCAGGGGATCGGTCCCTACACTGACGATATGAACAGGTTTGATTATAAAATGGGTTTAAGGGCGAAGCCCTTTCCGAAATTACGAATTGCGCATTACAAATTACGAATTGAAACAATAATTTAGTGGCATAAAGCCACATAAATTATTGTTTATTTGCGGATATGGTGGAATTGGCAGCATTGAGTCCGACCGCCGCCGGTGGCGGATCAAGGGAGGACAAAATGGCGCAGCGGTCAAAATTCTGCGACGCGAAAAGCGAGCAAAGAATTTTGGGCACCGCAAGAGTAACAGCTACTAACTGAATATATCGATTTGCGGATATGGTGGAATTGGCAGCATTGAGTCCGACCGCCGCCGGTGGCGGATCAAGGGAGGACGAAATGGCGCAGCGGTCAAAATTCTGCGACGCGAAAAGCGAGCAAAGAATTTTGGGTACCGCAAGAGTAACGGATACTAACTGAATATATCTATTTGCGGATATGGTGGAATTGGCAGACACGCAAGATTTAGGTTCTTGTGCAGCAATGCGTGCAGGTTCGACCCCTGTTATCCGCACCATATTGGAACGCAAGTATTGATACGATACTTGTGTTCCTTTTCTTTTGAGCAAAAGTGTCTTTGCACAAGGCTTTTCGACATTTTTGCAAATAAAATTCGTTATATTGTATCAAAATTGAACACCCAAAAGTCGAAGTTGAGTGACTCCAACCTACCCAACATTTGAGCAAACAAAACCACAATGACACTTATATTAAAGATTAGTGTCATTGTGAATAGTAAAGTGTCATAGACATTGAAAATGTTAGTATTTAGTGATATAATTAATAAAATGTTTGTTAGAGGAGAATTATATGAGCATACTTGACTTTTTCAAAAGAAAACAGCAAGAACAAAGTATCAATTCAAAAGAAGGTTTAACGCTTTCCGGCGAAGAATTTGAAATCATTAAAATAGAATATATTGCACTTTTTGATTGGCATAGAACATTTTTGAATCAGCCTATAATCTATAAAATTTGTATTGATGTAAACAACGGAACCTTCTATTTGTTAATGGATGGAGATCTTCATCCTATTTCAGATGAACGTTTTATTGAAATCGCAAAAGAAGTTTCTGATGAATGCTATAATAAACACAAAGAACTACCCAAAAACAAAAATGATTTCATAATTAATAGCAAACTTCCCCACAACACCTTCAATTACAAAAACAAACTTTTGAAGCTTATCAAAGTCACTGATGGAACAAATGTAATTGTTTTGAAACAAACATCATATAGCGGTTGGTTATTGCTGATTAATACAGTTGAAATAATCATTGGTGAACGGTATTTTTATGAAAACACAATACACGATTTCTTAAATCTAATCAAAAAACACAATGAACATTTTGATCATAATATTATAATGACCCATTCTGAAATATTAAAAGAATTCAGATTAATTGGTGATTGCGGTTATGCTCCCCTGCAACTTATGGGCACCGGTTATGAAAAAGATCCTTACCGCAAACTTACAGACTTGGTAACATATAAATATGAAAATGGAGTTTTATATATTTCCGGACAAGGCGCAACCGCTGAACGGGATGAAGGCGGTGATTGCGGTCGCTGTTGTTCTCGACCGGAAAACTCAGTTTTTTGCAAATATATTTTAGATGAAACTGTTAAAGTAATTTTCGGTGAAGGCATTACTAAAATCGGAAAATACTTTTTATCAGACTTCAAAAAACTCAGTGAAATTGTGCTTTCTTCTACCGTTGAGGTATTCGAAAAGCAAAACCAAGGCACCACATTTAAGCGTGCCCCCATTGAACAAATACATATGTATCCCGGACAAAAGCAGCCCTTTGGTGAGCATGTAAAACTTCAAATGCTCACAAAGTGATTTTTACTATAAGCATCCAAAAATAGACATGCACCAAAGATTTCTGTTTTGCACCAAAATGGTTGAGTGGTGCACCAAAATGCACCAAGACACTTTTGTATTAAAAAATGCGTTATAATTCAAAAAAATCCAAGTCGCAAGGCTTGGATTTTCCTTTTTTTTATGTTATAATCAAAATGGTGATAAATATGAAAGACAGAACTTCAATCGTCTTCACGGGCGACATCGGTTTTGACCGTTATATGTACGAAAAATGGAATGATGAAGAGCTGATTTCAGATGAGATTCTGTCTTTTCTTCACTCTGCCGACCACGTTGTTGCAAATGTGGAGGGTCCCGTTGCCGAGGCTGAAACAAACACCACACAGAGCGGTGTTGCACAGCTTCTTCATACAATAGACCCTGCCGCAGTAAAAGTGCTTCGCAATATGAAAGCCGATATATGGAACATCTGCAACAATCACATTATGGACGCAGGTCCTTACGGCATTGAGTCAACACTCAGAATTGCCAAGGAAAACGATGTTCAGACCATCGGTGCAGGTATGAACATTGACGAAGCAAGAAAACCCGTTATCCTGAATGAAGCAGGCGGAATCGGAATGTTCGGTGTAGGCTATCAGAGAGCCTGCAGAAAAGCTGATACAGACAAACCCGGCTGTTACTCCTGGAGTGACCTTGATGCGATTCAGGAGACTATAAACAGCATAAAAAAGACTTGCCGATGGTGTATTGTTGTGGCACACGCAGGTGAAGAGTTCACGCCTCTCCCCTCACCCTACACAAGAGAAAGATATCTCAAATATCTTGAAATGGGTGCAGATGCCGTTGTTTCACATCATCCCCACGTACCTATGAATTATGAAACTGTCGGTAACAAAGTGATTTTCTACTCTCTGGGCAATTTTATTTTTGATACAGACTATCAGCGTTCACAGTTCAACACAGAAAAAGGTCTTCTTGTAAAGCTCAATTTTACGGAAGACAAAATGAGCTGGGAGCCGATGGGACTTCTTATAGACAGAGAAACTGAACACATTGTTGAAGCTGAACTTCCCCGTATTTTTGTTGATGTAGAGGAAGAGGAATACAAACTTTTGGCTCCCCTTTCTGCAAAAATGCTCATTGCCGCAACAAAGAGACAGTTCAAATTCCTGAAACCGCAGGAGTTCAGAGATGCCACAGAAGAAAAATGGAAAGAGCATTTTTCAGAACCGCTGAGAACAGGCAGAGTGCCGGGTGAAACACTCGATTTCTTCATTATCTGCCCCCTTGCCGAAGAAGCAGAAAAAGGCGAATGGAAAAAGAGTAAACTTGAAGACGTAAAACAATATATTTTAGAGCAGATGTAAAATAAAACGGTGATTCTTTTTCAAGAGTCACCGTAATTTTTTCAGAATCTCAGATTATAGTCAACAGGATTAATAAATGTTGCAAGCTTATAATAAACCTCACTGCTGTTTTTTGAGAAAATATAAAGCTTGTTTTTTGCTGGATAAATGAGAATATTAAGCTCCTGAATATAGAACGAAACTGCTGTTTCGCCCTTATTGTTGCCGTCAATTATCCATTCAATCACGGCTTCATTTTCAGTCGTATTTATACTGCTATAACTATTTTCGTCAAGATATTCTTTTATAAAAACAGTATTTTCGCATTCTTCATCAATAAAGCTCTTCTTTTCAAAAAATCCGCCTATGAAGATTTCTTCTGCATTGCAGTTTTCGGCAATCAGACAAATAAGCTCTTTTGCCTTTTCACCGTAAGCATCAACAGTCAGACACGGCATTGAAAAGACCTTTTCTTCATCAAAAAATTCTTTTCCGAGCTTATTCATTATGTATTTCTTTATATCACCGTCAGTTGTAGTTTCATCGTCGGAAAGTTTTCTGCCCTTTTTCTTATTGCGGTAAACAACCGTAGTGATGATTATATAGATAACAAAAACAATAATCCCGTATGCGAGTGTTACAAGACCTGACTGAATGAATGATTCAATTGTTGCATAGCTTGCAGGTTTTGAAATAATACGCTGAGATGTAACAAAATGTTCCGATAACAATTCATCAAAACTATCCGTTTCAAAAATTACATAGCAATAGCCCAGAAGACGCATAGCATCCTTGTAATTATCATTCAGAACAAACAGAACATAACTCTTACTGTCAAGCTCAAAAAATGAAATTGCATCTACCTGTTTACCGTCCATATATGTAAACAAACGCATAACAGAATCTGTAATAAAAAAACCGTGCAACGGGTCATTTCCTTTTTGCATCAGAATATCATATGCATCTTCTTCGGAAACACACCTGTATTGTGTATTCTGAAGATATTGAAGAATCTTTTCACCATCATCAAATCTTTCATTGAAGACATCTCCGACAACATAATCATTTTCCGCTGAAAAATAACTATTCGGCAGAGCATCATCAAGTCGGATTGTTTTTAAATTTTTCGGAACAAAAAAACACATACTTACAACCCACACCGCAATGACACTGATTGCAATGATTACCTTTGTCAGAGTTTTCATAAAATTCACCTCAATTCAATTATAAACACCATATTAATGATTGTCAAGAAATAATACATTTGACATTACTTTGTCTGTTTGCTATACTTAACGCAGAAAGGATGATGAAAATGAAAGAAATATTCTTCTCAAACCTCCCCGCAGGTATTGCAGTTATCGGACTTTGCCTTTACTTTTTCGGAATGGCAATAGTGTTTATTGCAAATCCCGTCAAAAATGCAGAAAGCTTTGCCGTTAAACCCGTTGACAACGCAGGTAAAACAGAAATCCGTGTTTATTACGGCGGCATTTCATTTGCACTCGGTGCATTTCTTCTTTATCTCACACTCGCACTTAAAACTCCCGTTTACTCACTCGTGGGCGGTCTGTTTTTCGCAACAACAGTACTTACAGTCAGAACAATTTTCCTCTTTGTGGACAAAGGCTGGAAATGCCCTTACACAAAACTCGCAATCCCTTGTGAATCTCTGTTTGTTGTGGCACTCTGGGTGTGCTTCATACTTTCAAAAACACTCTATTAAAAAATTTTTACTCCGCCTTTTCGGGTGGAGTATTTTTTTGTTTTTTTGGAAAAGATAAAAACAATAATTTATTCGCAGAAATTAAAATAAAGCTTGTAGGGGCGTTAATCTAACGCCCGCTGCGCAGCAGAACGGCTTTGCCGTTAATTTTCCTTACGGAAAAGCACTTTCGTGCCGGGC
>JAZUCO010000107.1:0-11839 GCA_045639185.1 Acutalibacteraceae bacterium | reverse complement strand
GCATCCGCTGTTATTACGGACAGTAACGGTAATGTGCTTGATGCAGATGCTTATGTTCACAATGGTGCAACGTGTCTTGAAACTCAAGGTGATTGGGTTGTGACAGTAGCGGTGATAATCGTTATGGAAGATGTAAACTGTGACGGTAAGGTGACTGCCGCCGATGCAAGGCTAGCTCTGAGACATTCTGCAAGAATGGAAAATCTGGACGGTGTTCGTTTTATTGCCGCTGATGTGAATAAGGATAATAAGGTCACGGCAGCAGATGCAAGACTTATTCTCCGTAAGCCGGCAGGACTTGCTTAAATTCTTTAAAGCTTCGGTTTACCGAAGCTTTTTTTTGTGTAAAAAATTCATATTCTGTTCATTTTTATCGGCTTTAGTCTTGAATGTTTTACTTCATTGTGCTATAGTATACTGTATTGAAAATCCAGGAGGCATTTATATGTGTCAATGTAACTGCAACGGTCCTAAAAGTGACCTTTCATTGCTTGATGCGGTGCTTAAAGAGTACGGCGGAGTGTCAAGCAATCTTATTACAATATTACAGAAGGCCCAGAGCATTTACGGCTATCTTCCCAAGGATGTAATGTATCACATTGCTGAAAATGTGGGCATAACTCCGGCAGAGGTTATGGGCGTTGCAACCTTTTATTCTCAGTTCAGACTTACTCCCATCGGCAAGTATCTTATTATGTCTTGTCAGGGCACTGCCTGCCACGTAAACGGCAGCGAAAGAGTTGCCGCTGCAATTTCAGAGTATCTCGGTATTGCAAACGGTGAAACAACAGAAGACGGTCTCTTCACTCTTGAAGAGGTTGCCTGCCTCGGCTGCTGCTCACTTGCACCCGTTATTATGATTAACGGTGAGGCTTACGGTAACCTTACTCCCGATTCTGCAGTTGAGGTTATAAAAAATATCCGGAAGCAGGAGGGTAAATAATGCGTATAGTTATCGGTGAAGGCTCCTGCGGTATTGCAGCAGGTGCAGGTAAGGTGCGTAAGGCAATCGAAAGCCTTATGGCTGAAAATGAAGCATTTACTCTCGGCTCAACCGGCTGTATCGGTATGTGCTTCCTTGAGCCTATTGTTGATCTTTATGACGGTGAAGCACTTCTCCGCCGTCTTGTGAAGGTAAAGGCTGACGATGCGGAAAAAATCGTGAATTGTGCAAAAACGGGTGATCTTTCACTTGTTGATGACATAACAATTTCTGCCGAGGATGCTGAATTCCTCTCAAAGCAGACAAGAATTGCACTTCGTCATTGCGGTCTGATTGATCCTGTTTCTATTGATGATTACAGAGCAGCAGACGGCTATGAGGCACTCGAAAAAGTGCTTAAAACAATGACTCCCGAAGAAGTTATTGAAGAAATAAAAATATCAGGTCTTGCAGGTCGTGGTGGTGCAGGTTTCCCCACATGGTTCAAATGGAATGCTGCAAGACAGAGTGTCAGCGACACAAAATATCTCATCTGTAATGCAGACGAAGGTGACCCCGGTGCATTCATGGACAGAGCCGTTATTGAATCTGACCCTCATACTCTTATTGAGGGTATGCTCATAGGAGCTTATGCCATCGGTGCAAAGGAAATGATTGTTTATGTAAGAGCCGAATATCCTCTTGCCATAACACATCTTGAAATCGCAATCGAACAGGCAAGAAAAGCAAACCTTCTCGGTGAAAACATCCTCGGAACTTCATTCTCATGTGATATGAGAATCAAGGCAGGTGCAGGTGCATTCGTATGCGGTGAAGAAACCGCTTTGATTGAATCACTTGAAGGTAAAAGAGGTATGCCTCGTCTTAAGCCTCCTTTCCCTGCACAGAAAGGCTATATGGATGAGCCTTCAAATATAAATAATGTTGAAACATTTGCAAACGTTGCTTGGATTATGAACAACGGCGGTGCTGCTTTTGCCGCTATGGGCACAGAAAACAGCAAGGGTACAAAAGTTTTCGCACTCACCGGTAAAATCCGTAAGGGTGGTCTTGTTGAAATTCCTATGGGTAAAACACTCCGTGATGTTATTTACGGTATCGGTGGCGGTATCCGTGATAATAAGGAATTCAAGGCTGTACAGATGGGCGGCCCCTCAGGCGGTTGTATTCCTAAGGAGCTTCTTGACACAGTTATCGATTACAAGGCTCTCGGTGCAACAGGTGCAATTATGGGTTCAGGCGGTATGGTTGTTATGGACGAAAGCACTTGTATGGTAGGTATGGCTAAATTTTTCCTTGACTTTACAGCGCTTGAATCCTGCGGTAAATGTGTTCATTGCCGTATCGGTACTGCAAGAATGCAGGAAATCCTCACAAGAATTGTAAAAGGCGAGGGTAAGGAAGGCGATATCGAGCTTCTTGAAGAGCTTTGCGAAGCAATCAAAGACGGTGCACTCTGTGGTCTCGGTCAAACAGCTCCAAACCCCGTACTTACAACAATCCGTTACTTTAGAAATGAATATGAAGCTCATATCAGAGATAAGAAGTGTCCCGCAAAAGAATGTGCAGACCTTCTGACATATACAATTGTTGCCGATAAGTGTAAGGGATGCACTCTCTGTGCAAAGAAATGCCCTGCCAAGGCTATCAGCGGGGAAGTCAAAAAAGCTCATATTATTGATAATGATAAATGTATCCGTTGCGGACATTGTATGTATTCATGCCGTTTCGGTGCAATAATTACAGAATAAGGAGGCGGCAAGATGGAACAGATAAAAATTACTGTCAACGGAATAGAAATGACAGGTAACAAAGGCGAAACAATCCTTAATATTGCCGCTAAAAACGGTGTAGAAATTCCCAACCTCTGTTACAGTCCCAATCTCAAGCTGTATGGTGCCTGCGGTCTTTGTCTTATTGAGGCAGAGGGTATGCCAAAGCTTATGAGAGCTTGTTCAGCAGTAGCAAATGACGGTATGGTGCTTTCAACAGAAACTCCCAGAGTCAAAAAGGCAAGAAAAATTGCACTTGAACTTCTTATGAGTGACCACGAAGGTGACTGTGTTGCTCCCTGTTCACTTAACTGTCCCGCACACACAGATATTCAGGGCTATGTGAAACAGATTGCTCTTGGTAATGACAGTGAAGCAGTCCGTATTATAAAAGAAAAAATCTCAATCCCTGCATCAATCGGCAGAATCTGTCCTCATCCCTGCGAATCAAACTGCAGAAGAAGACTTGTTGAAGAGCCTCTTTCAATTGCTTTCCTCAAGGCTTTTGCGGCAGACAGAGATATGGAATCAGATACACCTTTTAAGGCTGTATGCGAAGAATCAACAGGCAAAAATGTTGCAGTTATCGGTGGCGGTCCTGCAGGTCTTAATGCTGCATATTATCTCTGCCTTGCAGGTCACAATGTTACAATTTATGATGCAATGCCCGAAATGGGCGGTATGCTCCGTTACGGTATCCCCGAATACAGACTTCCCAAAGATGTTCTTCGCAAAGAAATAAAGGCTATCGCAGACCTTGGTGTAAAGATGGTTAACAACACAAAAATCGGCAAAGATGTTTCATTTGATGAAATCAGAAACAGTGCTGATGCTGTGCTTGTTACTGTTGGTGCATGGAAGGGTAGCAGCGTAGGTTGCAATGGTGAAGAGCTTGATGGTGTTCTCAGCGGTATTGACTTCCTCAGAGAAGTTAATATGGGCAATATTCCCGATATCGGTAAGAATGTTGCTGTTGTAGGCGGCGGTAATACTGCAATGGATGCCTGCAGAACAGCAGTTCGTTGCGGTGCTGAGAATGTTTATGTCATTTACAGAAGAACCCGTGCAGAGGCTCCTGCAGAAGATATTGAGATAGAAGAAGCAATCGAAGAAGGCGTACAGTTCCTTTTTCTTACAAATCCCGACGAAATCATCGGTGAAAACGGTAAGGTAAAAGAAATCAGACTTCAGGTTATGGAACTCGGTGAACCCGATGCATCAGGCAGAAGAAAACCCGTTCCCGTTGAAGGTGAATTCAAGATTATTCCCGTTGATACTGTTATTTCAGCAATCGGTCAGAAGTTTGCTCCCGCAGGCTTCGACGCAATCGGAATGACAGACAGAGGAACAATTCTTGCAGACAAAGTCACTTGTATGACAAATCTTGACGGTGTGTTTGCCGCAGGTGATGCAACAAACCGCGGTGCATCAATCGCTATTGATGCTATCGCAGAAGCAAATACAGCTGCAAAGGCAATCAATGCATATCTTCTGGGTATGCCTATGGATTTTGCAGAGCCTTATTATTCAAAGCGTAATGTTACTGCTGAAATGCTTGCAGACCGTGAGAAAAAGGCAAGAGCTGTTATGTCCGTAAAGGCTCCCGATTACAGAAAAAATAACTTTGAATCTGTTATCAACGGCTTTACAGAAGAGCAGGCAAGGCAAGAGGCAAAGCGCTGTCTTGAGTGCGGATGCCACGATTTCAAGGATTGTAAGCTTATCCGTTATGCAAACGAAATGCCTGTTTCACCTGAAAGACTCAATGGTGCAAAGCATGAGTGCTACAAGGAGCAGAAACTTGTCACAATCGAAAGAGATCAGGGCAAATGTATTCTCTGTAACCTTTGTGTGCGCACATGTAAAGAGAATGCAGGCAAGGGTATCTTAGGTCTTGTAGGCAGAGGCTTCAAAACTGTTATCAGACCTGAGTTTGACAATTCCGAAACAGTAGCTGTATGTAAAGACTGCCATATGTGTGCAGATCTTTGTCCCACAGGTGCACTTAAAATTTTAGGTTAAAATAATAAAAACAGAGTTCGCAGGAACTCTGTTTTTTTGTCATTCATTTGTGATTGAGTATGCTGAAATGTCTATTTTTACAGCTTCTTCTGTTATGTTGGTTGTGAAATCAGTGAGTTCCCAACGCATAAGAAGTTCTTCTGTGTTTGCATCATAAAGTTCACATTTTGATGCGAAACCGTACTGGTCATCAATCCAGACATAAGCAATTCTTGTTGCCGCATTGTCTTGCGTTTCAGTCTGCTTATATCGTGTTGCAGGGCGGTTTGCAACAAAATCTGAGCCTGCTGATGTAACATTCTTATAAACAGGGAAATACGGGTCGCAGGTGGAAAGAATTGTGAAACCTGAATATGATGTTTCAATTGTTCCGTCTGTAACAACTGCAGAAGTTCCGGTTTTTGTGTTTGTGTTGAGCATATACTGAATCATATATGCTTCTTCCTGAACAAGCAGAGTTGTTATGTTTGAAGATGAATCCGAAACCTGATAATAATTTCCGCTTCTTCCTTCTGTCAGGACAGATTCGCCTGTTTTCTGGTCATAGTATGAATAAGAAAGGGCATATGATTTCTGCCAGGATGTGTCAGGAGAAAGCACTTCAGATGTGTTATATGGTTTTGTTGTCTGATTTTCAGGATTGTTCTGATTGTCGTAATCTGAAGGGATTTCATAATCACCGAAATTTACGCTTCCGTTCTGCTGATTTTCACCGCAGGCAGAAAAACCGAAAATCAATATTAAAATAAAGCATATTGAAAGAATACGTTTTTGCATATTGAAAAATCCTCCTTTTATATTATCCTAAAAGTTATGATATTTGTCAAGGAAAATGATAAATTTTTTTATTATATTGAAACACAGTATTTATTTTGATATAATAAATTAAAATAAACATTGAAAGAGGTATCTTTATGACTTTGTTTTTTATTGCACTTGCACTCGGCATTGTTGCAACAATTGCATTTCTCGTAAAAAGAGTTAAAGATGGCGGAGTCAAAGCCGCTATGCTCAAGGCTTTTGCAAGCACACTTTTTATTGCAACAGGTGTGGCTGCCACAGCAACAGTTATCGGTGCTGAAAAGTTCAGTTTTGCACTTTTTGTTGTAATGGGTCTTGTAATGGGGCTTATGGGTGATATATGGCTCGACCTCAAATGGGTTTATCCCGAAACAAACGATACATACACATTTGCAGGTTTCGGCTCATTTATGATTGGTCACTTCTTCTACCTTGCAGGTCTGTTTATTCATTATGCAGACTTCTCAAAACCGTTGTATATTGTTATCCCTGCTGTAATTGCTCTTCTTCTCGGCGGTGGTGTTGTTGTTCTTGAAAAGCCTATGAAAATGGTTTACGGCAAATTCAAGGCTATCACAGGTGTATACGGTTTTGTTCTCGGTTTTATGACATTCCTTTCAGGTTCACTTGCACTTATGCATAATTTTGAGGAAATGACTCTCAACTTTATGTTTGTGGGCGGTGTTCTCTTCCTTCTCTCAGACCTTATTCTTTCAGGTACATATTTCGGCGAAGGCAAGAGAAGACCTGTTGATATCGTAACAAACCACGTAGCATATTATGCCGCACAGTTTGTTATTGCAAGTGCAGTATTGTTTGTATAAACAATACTGCAGCACAGCAGAAATATATAGGGAAATTTAACGGCAGAGCCGTTCTGCTGCACAGCGGGCGTTAGGTTAACGCCCCTACAATCGTTATTTTAATTTCTGCAAACATTTTACTCAATTATTGCTTACCAAAAATTTAATTTTTCTTGCAACACTTTATTGTTTTTTTCACTCTAATAGGTGAAGGGAGCGTGACACTATGAAAGACGATCTCACAAAACTCATCAGAGAGGCACAGACGGGAAACAGTAAAGCGTTTGCAACAGTTTACAGCTTCTATGCAAACGATTTATACCGCTTTGCGCTCTGGTTTACCGGTAAGAGTGCAGATGCGGAGGATGCGGTGCAGGAGGCTGTTTTAATTGCCTTTCAGAACATTGCAACGCTGAGAAAACCCTCATCATTCAAGTCATGGATGTTCAAGATTCTGTCAAATGTATGCAAAACAAAGCTCAACAATCCCGCAGACAAGCTTTGTGTTGTTTCTGTGTATGATATACAGGAGACAGAGGCTGATATGTCCGTGTCGGATTTCACTGTGTCTGCGGAGCTTAAGGCGGCACTTGACAGCCTTTCTCCCGATGAAAAACAGATTGTCCTACTGAGTGTTATAGGACGCTATAAAAGCTCTGAAATAGCAGAGATAATGGATATGAAATCAGGATCTGTGCGATCAAAGCTTTCACGTTCTCTCGAAAAAATGCGGGATATATTAAAGTGAGGTGAGCAGAGATGAAAAATAATTATAATGATATTGAAAAATTGTTTATGTCTGAAGAGGTGACTCTTCCCGAATCTCTGTCTGCGGAAAAAATTGAAGAACTCTTAAATGAAAACGGAAAAATTGTAAACCCAAAGAGAATCAATCGAGGTAAAGGTGCAAAAATTACAAAAACAGTTGTTTCTCTTGCCGCATCGTTGATTCTTGTTGTCGGTCTCGGTATAACTGCTGACAGAACAAAGAATTATTTTGATATGAACAAGCAGGAACTGATAATAAACAATCAGATTGCTGATTCTGATTACAGTCAGATTGAAAATGTTGTGCTGAGCTACTATCGTGAAATTTTCAATAATCAGAACAACGATGATTATTTGATTTTTGAAGATATTATTGACGGCGGAATTAAAAATGAATCTGCTATGGATATGGCGCCCGAAGGTTCGGCTCCGGGGCAGAATACATCAATCAGCGGTACTGCAGGCGGCGGAATATCTTACGGTGAAACAAATACTCAGGTTGAGGGCGTTGACGAAGCCGACCTTATAAAAAATGACGGCAGTTATATTTATTATCTCAATAATAATAAGATTATTATTTCAGATTGCCGTGATGCTGAAAATATGAATATTGTATCTGAAATTGTTCTTTTTGAAGACAGTCAGTTTTTTGATATTTTCGGCAGCGAAATGTATCTTTATGATGACAAACTTGTTGTTGTTATCAACGAGTCTTCAGATTATGAGCAGGTGTCAGATCCTTCAAACGGTGCTCTATGCGATTGTGTCTGCTATGCGTTAAAAACAGATACGATTATTAAAGTTTTTGATGTTGCTGATAAAACAAAGCCGGTACTTTCATACACACAGAAAATAACCGGCAACAGCGTTTCTTCAAGAATGATAAATGACAAACTGATAACCGTTTCACAGTTCAGTATTCCTTATTATCAGTTATCGGGTGATGATTTTGAAGATGCCTGCTATATGCTCAAGAGTTTATGTATTCCAGAATACTCTGTAAACGATGGAGAACTTAAAAAGATTCCGTCAGACAGAATAAAAATGTTTGATGAAGAATCTCCCACAGTTTACACGGTTACTTCAATTGTAAACCTCTCAGAGCTTTCTTCAGAACCTATGGTGAATGCATTCCTTGGCGGTGCGGAAGATATTTACTGCACAAAAGAAGAAATTTTTGTTGCAGAAACTTTATATACTACATGGTCTCAGACAGAAGAACTTGTTGTTTCTGATGAGCTTGGTAATAAATTTGATATAGCTACAAAGGTTCATAAAATGGATATTGCTGATGATGGTGTAAAATATGTTTCAGCGGTAACGGTGGGCGGAATGTGCATCAATCAGTTTTCAATGGACAAAAACGGTGATTATTTCAGAATTGCAACAAACGGTTGGAGTTATAACGGAAGTAATCAGAAAACAATGGTTTATGTCATTGATAAAGATATGAAAATAGTCGGTTTCCTTGATGATATCGCACCCGGTGAACAGATGAAGTCTGCAAGATTCCTTGGTAATATGCTTTATCTTGTAACTTTTATGCAGACAGACCCCCTCTTTACGGTTGATTTGTCTGACCCGGCAAATCCTGAGCTCAAAGGTGAACTCAAAATACCCGGATTTTCAAGTTATCTTCATCCCATCGGAAACGGTCTTGTAATCGGTATCGGTGAAGGCGGTACTGATACAGGTCTTAACGGCAAGGGTAAAATATCATTGTTTGATGTATCAGACCCTGCATCACCGAAAGAGCTTGATAATTACACAACCAATTATGCAGGAACTTTGAATTCAAATCATAAAGCATTTCTGATTATCGATGAAAACACTTTTGCAGTTCCGTTTTATTGTTACGGTGTAGCCGAATATATTATAGTTTTCAGCACCGAAAATAACGGAATAATTATTGATAATACCTATGATTGTCTGAAAGGCAGTCTTGATTACAATGCAGCAAGAGGAACGTTTATTGATTCCGTATTCTTTGCTGTAAACAATAACGGTATTGTTTCATACGATATGGCAACTGCCGAAAAATTCGGGGAGCTTAAGTTTTAATATAAAGACACGGGAGGAGTTACAATGAAAAAGAAAATTCTTGTTATACTCGGCATTGTTATCTGTCTTGCTGCAGCAGGTTTTCTTGTACTTGCAGGAAAAGGGTATTCACCGTCAACGGGACGTTATCTCAGAGCAGATAATACAGATATTCTGATTATTGATAATTCTCCCGTTGTAATGTCTGTAAATTCAGGAAAAGATGATGTTTTTACAGATTATGAAAACGGTGATAAACTTCTGGTGCTTCACGACGGCATTATGGAATCTTATCCCGCTCAGACAAGAGTATACTTTGTAATAAAACTTGCAGACGGGCATATTTCAGATATTTCAGAAAGTGTTCTTAAACAACTGTATGAACTTGGCTGGACTTCAGTTCCTGTAAGAAATGAAGAAGTTTATTCTGGAGCAAACGAAGGAGAATCTGATATAGATTTTGTAAACGGAACTTCATTTCTGCCTGATATTTTTGATGTCACTTACGTGAGGTCTCATAGTAGGTTTGATGAAGAAAAAATAAAAGGTGAAAGCCTGAATGCAGATAAAACAGACACAGAGAACGTTTTTCATATGCCTGTATTCAGATTTGAAACAAAGGCTGAGCTGACTGATTTTATTAACAGTTTTGATGAGAAATTTGATTCGGGAAGAAGTAATGCCGATGATTTCAGAGAAATTCTTAAAGATTATGATGAGAGTTTCTTTAATGACAAGGTTCTTTTTGTTGTATATTTTGATGTGTTGGCAAATAATTCAGGTTTTGAATTTTACGGCACTTATACAGACGGAAAAATGCTTCGATTTGAATATGTATTCAAAAAACACGAAAACGGAAGTTCAGCAACTGTTTCAACAACAGGAATCAGCCTGATCGGGGTTGAAAAAAGTTTTGTCGGAGATTGCACAGATTTTGATGCGGTTCTGATGAAGTAATAGGTGAGTTTATGAAAAAATTCAGAATAGTTCTTATCGTCTTAGCTGCTTTAGTCGCTCTGTGGTCAACAATGCTGATAACCGACACAGTTAAAAGTCAGAATCTTAGTGAGCCTGTATTTGCAAAAGAAATAAGAGTTGAAGCAGATAATAACAAAATTGTATATCAGGGAATAGGGTATACAGTAGAGTCAGAATATTTTTCTGATGAAAGCGGAGAACCCTATATAGGCTGCAGCGAAGTATATCTTTTCGGAAAAATAATGATATCGGCTGTGATAACATAAAAAATCAAGGGACTGCGATGCAGTCCCTTTTTTGTTGGTTTATATTTTATTTATGCCTTTACAAATCTTACATTCACAAGCTCGAAACCGTGAAGAGTGAGTGCTGAATCAGCCTTGTCAGCAATATTTTCTTCCATAATGTTAACGATTTCAGCCATCTTGTAACCGTCAAGAGCAATGTTTGCTGTTTGTTCATCATCTGAACAGTTGTAGAAACGTGCAATAAGACCATTGCCATCTTCGGGTGTCTTGATTGTTTCAAGAATGATGTTGTCATTGTCTGACTTGTAAGCTGTGCCTGTTTCTGCGCCACCGTTGCCCTCTGTGATAACAAGAGGATTGTTGACAAAGTAAGCTCTCTTGTAAGTTTCTTTGCCTACTTTACCTGCGTGAGGCATAACAGCCCAGTTAACTTCGTGGTGTCCCTGGTCAACAATCTTGCCAGGGCCGCCCTTGGGTGAACGGATAAGGTCAAGGTCAATTACACCGAACTTACAACGGTAACCGTACTTGGAGTCATTGATAAATGAAAGACCCATGTTGTCTTCTGAAAGGTCAACGAACTTCTGAGCAGAAACTTCAAACTGAGCAAGTTCCCAGGAGTCATTTTCTGTAACCTTTCTCTTGAGGTGACCGAACTGAATGTTGAATGATGCTTCGTCAGTTGCAACGTTTGTGGGAAGAGCCATACGGAGCATTGAAACTGTATCGTTCATTTCGATTTCCATTTTACCGTAGAGAGTGTTGTCACCGTCAAGAACCCAGTAATACTGTGTAATTTCTGTATTCTTGATTTTGTAAACAGCCTTGGCTGATGCCTTTGCACCGTCTGTGTCTGTTTCAAAGAGTGTGCAGATTGCATCTTTCTTTGTGTTGATGTAGTCAGCACGGCAGTCTGTCATATCCCAGCAGTCACCGTAGTCATCATACATAGAGAAAACAAAGCCCTTTGAGTTCTCAGGCATAAATTCACGGTTCAATTCCTTATCGAAAATTGAAGAAACATATCCGTCCTTGAACTGAACTCTGATTTTGTCGTTTTCAATTGAGTGATAATTTGAATCAGCTTTGAATTCTGTTGTTTCGTTCTTGATTTCAGCAGCACCGAATGCAGGAACAGAAACATCATACCATTTCTTGCCGAGTTTTATCTTTGTATCATAGGGGAATGAGTTGAGGTTGACAGCAGAATTCTTCTTGTAAAGAACGTTAAGAAGTTCCTGAGTTGCATTTGTGAGTTTGTTGTGCATTGCCTTGTAACGGGGTACGCATTCCTCGTAAACTCTGTTGATTGATGAACCGGGGAGAATATCGTGGAACTGATAAAGAAGAACTTCTTTCCACATTTCGTCTACTTCTTCCTTTGAGATGGGAAGGCAGAAGCCTGCATCAGCAGCCTTTGCAGCAACCATTTCGTAGTTACGAAGAGCAAATTCACATTTTCTG
>JAZUCO010000106.1:0-7043 GCA_045639185.1 Acutalibacteraceae bacterium | reverse complement strand
CACCCATTATAGGATTCTTGAAGAATGTGAGAATGTTAACAAATTCAGGGAGTTCAGCAAGAGCTTCAACTGAGTCTGACATAATTGTCATACCGTACATAAGCACGGCAAAGCCTACACAGATTCCGCCTATGTCTTTGTGCTTCTGCTTCTTGCCTGCCATTATGAAAATTACACCTATCAGAGCCACAACGGGTGAGAAGTTTGCAGGTTTGAGCATATTGATAAAGAAATTTGAGCTGTCAATACCTGTAAGTGAAAGAACCCACGCTGTTATGGTTGTACCCACGTTTGAGCCCATAATAACACCGATGGACTGAGAAAGCTGCATAATACCTGAGTTAACAAGACCAACAAGCATAACTGTTACTGCAGATGATGACTGAATTGCAGCAGTTACACCTGCACCGAGAAGGAGGGCAAGGAATTTTTTTGATGTGACTTTTTTAAGCACAGATTCCATTTTGCCGCCAGCCATCTTTTCAAGTCCTGCGGAAAGCTGATGCATTCCGAAGAGGAAAAGGGCAAGTCCGCCCAGCATTGAGACAATTGATAAGATATTCATATTACTTCGCCTGCTCTTTCTTTTTGTCTAACACAAGTTTTTTCACAAGATAAGCTATAACTCCCACGGGAATACAGCAGATAATAATAAAAATGAGTTTGTCCATAGGAATCCACTTAAAGAGATTATCTCCTATGATTGTAAAAAGTATAACTCTTGGTGCAAGTCCTGCAACAGAGAGAATAAAGTGCATCATACCGTTACTTCTGGTTGCACCGAAAAACAGACTCAGAAAGTCTATCGGGAAAATCGGCAGAAGTCTTGTTACAAATATGAGCCACTTCTTATCCTGAAAGTTGGTTGCAAGGATTTTCTGCCCTGCTTTTTTTGAAGAAAGAAATCTGTGTACATAATCTTTGCCGAGAAATCTGCCAAGGAAGTATGCCGCAAGAATTTCAATTATAATTCCGGCAACATTTACCGTAACAGCCAGCCACGTATCAAGAATCACACCGACCGCAACATAAATCACAGATGCGGGAAGAACAAAAATGAGTCCTTTTACAAAATACAGTGCAAGCACTACGCACACTATAACCAGAGTATCATCAAAGCCTGACAGCAACGCTTCAACATTAAGATTTGACAATTTATCATAATTCACGATTGCCACTACAAACAAAACAAGCGCCACGGCAACACGCAAAAAAATACCGAGCAATTCTTTTTGTTTTTTTTCCATATTAACCTCTTTTTAAGATAAATTTAATATTCATCATAAATAATAACATATATTGATGAATGTTACAATAAGAATAAAAAAAAATATATTAACATTGTTACAAATATAGTGTTTACATCACATTTTATTTGTGATATACTTAATTGGTATATGTAATCAAGAAAGGAGATCAAGATGTCTGTTAAAGATAAAATTGCAAAGGCAGCTCTCAGCGTTGCCACAGATAAAGCAATAAAATACATCAAAAAAGATCCTGACAGGAATCTTCCTAAACTGGCAGATAAAGCAATGAATCTGTTCAGCAAGGTATTCCCCAAAAAGTCACTTGATGCAATCAGAAACGGTGCAAATAATCCCGATAACACATATGTAAAACTTGCTAAGAATATTATTACAGATACAGATCCCGAAATAATCAAAAAAATGGTTTATGCATTCGGCTATGAAGCCGGTGTAAAGGGTACAAAGCAGGTACGTGAAAACAGAGAAAAGTATGACTGCAATATCCCATGGATAATTCTTATGGACCCCACAAGCGCATGTAATCTCAACTGTAAAGGTTGCTGGGCTGCAGAATACGGTCACAAGCTCAATCTTTCTCTTGAAGATATGCAGAAGGTAGTTTCTCAGGGTAAAGAACTCGGAACTCACATCTATATGTACACAGGCGGTGAACCTCTTATCCGCAAAAATGATATCATAAAGATTTGTGAAGACAATCCTGACTGCGTATTCCTTTCATACACAAACGCAACTCTTGTTGACCAGAAATTCTGTGACGATATGAAACGTGTCGGCAACCTTTCTCTTGCACTCAGCATTGAAGGCACAGAAGAGAGCAACGACTGGAGAAGAGGCGAAGGTGCTTATAAAAAGACACTTGACGCAATGGATCTTCTCAAGAAAAACAAGATTATATTCGGCATTTCAGTCTGCTACACAAGAAATAATGTTGACTATGTCACAAGTGATGAATTCCTCGATCTTATGGTTGAAAAAGGTGTTAAATTCGGATTCTATTTCAACTATATGCCCGTAGGTCACGATGCAGATAAGAATCTTATTCCTTCTCCCGCTCAGAGAAAATATATGTATCATTGGCTCAGAAAAGTCAGAAACGGCAAAAACGGAAAGTCAATGTTCATTTTCGACTTCCAGGATGACGGTGAATATGTAGGCGGATGTATCGCAGCAGGCAGAAACTATTTCCACATCAACTCCAGAGGTGATATGGAACCCTGCGTTTTTGTTCACTATTCAGATGCTAATATCCGTACTCATACTCTTCTTGAAGGTCTTAAAAATCCCCTTTTCACAGAGTACAGAAAGGGTCAGCCTTTCAATGACAATCATCTTCGTCCCTGCCCTATGCTTGAGAATCCCGAAAAACTTCGTGAAATCATCAAGAAAACAGGCGCAAAGTCAACAGACCTTATCGCAAGTGAAGATGTTGACACACTCTGCAGAAAATGTGACGAGTTCGCATACGAATGGCAACCCGTTGCGGACGAGCTCTGGGCATCAATGCCTCACCCCAAAACAAGAACTCAGTATTACCGTGACGGCGGCAAAGCAAAAATTCAATAAAAAATCAAGGAGTCGTTAAAAACGACTCCTTTTTTTGTTGATTATCTTAATTCATAGTCGGAACGGGAGGAGAAACTCTCGCTCAAATTACACCTAATCTCCGCAGACCTCACCTTCTGCGCCGTCAAGAACGTCCGTACCGCAGTTTATAATTTCACCGGTTTCGGCATCAATATCATAATTATATGTTACTCCGTCATATTCAAAACCGATCCAATAAATATTTCTGTTTCCGTTCTTGTAAATTTCTGCCGAAAGATTCTTTACATCGGAAGTCTTGAGTTTTGCGTGTGTCAATGCAGCAAGTTTAGCATCATCTTTGCTTTTTACAACAGCATTTGACAGAAGCTCATTTTCTTTAAGCTCAGAATCCTGAATATCAATTATCGCATTATGAATATTTTCATAAAGATTCTCGCTGACATCACAAAAATCACTTATATCAATATTTTTCTCTCCCACAAGAACAGAAAGCTCTGTTATGCCCATCTTCACAAGGTCAGCAGTGTTCAGAGTACTGTCTTTTTCTGCAAGCTTCATAATAAAAACAGCTTTACCGTATGAAATGTAATTATCATTTGCAAATTTGCGAACTTCATCTGTTACAACAACCGTCTGATTTACAACCTGAGCTGAAGTTTCATTCAGCGTAAGAGCATTATCAATATCATCAACAACAGTTTTTCTCAGATTATCGGCTTTTGAGGTATCATCATTAATAACGGTAACAAGAATTCCGTTGTTTTCACCGTCAAGATATCCGCCCTCAGAAACAGCAGAAACAAGTTCATTGATTGCTTCGTCAAGATCAGTTTTTTTAAGGTCAAGATTACTGAGAATTGCCTTTGCATCTTCATTTACTGCCTCAACATCAACGACCTTTTCATTTTTATTGAGACTGAGTTCAATTGACGGATTTATATCGATAAGTATAAGCGAATCAACCTTTGATTCCTGATATATCAGTCCGAAAACAAAAGCGAAAAGCAGACAAGCCGCCGCAGGCAGAAGAAATATAGATTTATTTTTTCTCTTTGTCATATCAATCTGTGTCCTTTCCTCCGACACAGAGATTTTTGCAGTTATTTTTTCAAATTGACCGTCAGGAACAATAGATTCAAAAGCAGAATTTATATTATTTTTCAATTCATTATCCCACATTATTCATTCCTCCGTTTCAGCTCTCAGTTTTTTTATTGCACGGTTATACTTAGCCAGCACAGTTCCCAGCGGAAGCTCAAGAATTTCTGCCGTTTCACGGTGTTTAAGACCTCCTACAACGTGCAACACAACAATCTGTTTTTCTTCATCACTCAGAATACTGAACAATTTTCCCAAAAGCAATCGGGAATCCGAATCATTTACAAAAGAGAAATCAGGCACTTCTGCCGACAAATCATATTCTTCTGTTTTTGATTTTTCACGAAGCTTTGTCAATGCAAGGTTTCGAGTGATTCTCAGAATCCAAGCCATAGGCTTTCCTTTTGCCTTGTATCCTGATGCATTTGTGTAAACCCTGAGAAAAGTATCCTGCAAAACATCTTCTGCATCATATCTGTTTTTTAATATTGAAAGAGCAAAACCATAAACACTTTTTGACGCAGCTTCATAAAGCTCACAGAATGCATCCGTGTCGCCCTTTGAAATTTTTTCAATCAGACCGTCATCAATCGGCCGCTTGACACCGTAATCAGATTGAATCATCATAAAAAATGTCATATTTCTGCTCCTTTCATAATATTAACGCAGGAATCCGATGTTTTATTGCAGAAAAAAACAAAGACGGATAAAAAATCCGCCTTTCAATTTAATATTTCAACTTCACTCTCAAAATACTGCTCCTGAAAATGGAGAGCATTTTCAATTTCTTCTCTCGAAAAAGACATATCGTAAGGCGCAACGACCCATTTATCTTCATTATCATTGATCCGATGAACAATTGCAATGAGTTTACCCTCAAATTCAGACAAAGGCTCATTGATTCCGAGGATATATGCGTCCTGCTCCTCGCCGTCACCGGCAAAAACACCTTCTACATAGCCGTAATTTACGGGATAAATCATATCAAAATCAGGGTGTCGGCTGCCGAGAGGTCGGTCAACGGTAACTTTTACAATATTAAAACTCATAATCTGCTCCTATAAATGCCATATCAGGTCTTTTGCAGATATAACTTCATATTCATCAGCATTTTCGCCAACACGGACATAAACATTATTTATCCCTGACTGAATTATCAGTCTTGCACACACGGGGCAGGGTTTTGCACGGTAGACAGAGTTATCATTGCTGACACCTGCAAGATAAATATCTGCACCGATTGTTATATCACGTGAACAGTTAAGAAGTGCATTCTGCTCAGCGTGAACAGCTTTACACATTCCATACCCCTCACCCTGATGCATATTCTGACGGATTCTTTCACATTCTCCAACATCACAACAATTCTCAAATCCTCGGGGAGAGCCGTTATAACCTGTTGAAATCACCGTGTCATCTTTAACGATAACTGCGCCATATTTGCGTTTAAGACAAGTGCTTCTGTATGCAAAAGTTTCCGCAACATTCAAATATGTATCAATTTTTGAAATCCTTTTCTTTCCGTCAGGTTTAACCATAATTTTTCTCCCGAATGTTTTATTAATATAATTGTATAGTGAAAAACATACTTTGTCAACAAAAAAAACAGCACCGAAGTGCTGTTTCTTAATTATGCCCTGACAAATACATAATAATTTGTATCAAACCCGCCGAAACGATAATCACCGCTTTTCCACTCAATAATCATATATTGAGTTCCCTTATATTCACGGATTTCATACTCACATGCTGACCAATTCCATTTACGGAGAAGGTAATTTTTAGTCCACGAGATTGTGTCTGTTCCCTCGAATATATCATCTTCATATACACATCTGCATCTTCCTTCAGGAAAAAACTCAATTTCCTTAAAATACAGATCTTCGATATCTTCCTGAGGTAAAGGAAATTCTGATTTATTGCCGAGGAATGAATGAGCAGTCCACTTACCGATTATTCTTTCATCATTGACAAACGGTAAGTTTATATTATCTTTTCGGGCAATCATTTCAGGTGTGTATTCGTGATTAACAACCTGTCTAAGTGCAAGAATCGTAGGATGTCCGCCTCTTGATGCTTCATTTTCACGAAGACTTATAAGCATATAGACATCGGCATCGTTTTTTACAATTTCATAAGGATTATATATTGGATTAATTCTGTATCCGTCAACAACAAAATAGCCTTTTGTCCAACAGAAGCACCAATATTTCGTTCCATTGGGCAAAAAATAAATATACTTCACATCCTCACCGTAGAAAGACATTGTGCTGAACAGATCTTCTTCAAAATCTTCACGGACTGCATAATTTCCGACAACTTCCCATTTACCGACAACCTGATTATCATCAATAAACGGAAGGATTTCATCCTCACTCTGATTTTCTTCACCAAGTTTCACAACCTGACAGAAAATTTCATTTTCATCAACTGTAAATTGAGAAATTCTCTGGCAATCAGCATTTTTAATATAAGAATCCAGTTGCAGACACAGATTTGTTTTATCATCACCCTGCTTTACCTTGATTTTCGCCATGTCATTTTCAAAAATAACATTTAACTCTGACATAATGTATTCAGCCTCCTTTAGAAATTGCATTGCAATACTCAGCTCGTCAGCTTTTCTGGCAAACATTTCAGCTATTTCATTTTCTTTTGCTGAAAATGAAATAATTCTTTTAATTTCGTGTAAAGTGAAGCCTGCATTTTTCAGAGCAGTTATACGGTCAAAAATTGCCTTTTGCAGTTCTGAATAATATCTGTAGCCGGTAAAAACATCTATTCTTTCAGGAACAAGGAGTTTTTCTTTATCATAATGACGCAGTACAGATACTTTTGTTCCGCAGTAATTCGCAAATTCACCTATCTTCATTTTAACACCTCCGTTTTCTAAGGCACCTTATGACTGAATTATAAACCTGAAGTTAGGGTGAGAGTCAATAGAAAATTTAAGAAAAAAGAAAAAACCGTAGATAAAATCTACGGTTTACTATGGGTATGCACCCTCAAAACTGAACAAAGGAAGTGGTATTAGAACCAAATGAAGAAAGGACAAGCCCTCGACCTATTAGTACTGCCTAGCTGAACGTGTCACCACGCTTACACATGCAGCCTATCAACCTCATAGTC
>JAZUCO010000105.1:0-55036 GCA_045639185.1 Acutalibacteraceae bacterium | reverse complement strand
AAGCCAGTAACCGTAAGAATCTGTTGTGTTGCCAAGACAAAGCATAATGAAGTTAACGGTTGTGATAACAATACCTGAAACACCCATTACAAGAAGAATTGCCTGAAGTGCTGTTGAGAATACTTTTTTCACTTTTTTCAGTTTTGTGAAAACAAGAGTAAGAATACCGGATACCAGCACACCGATTGTGAGAATAATCATAGCGATGTTGAGAGGCTTTGAATCTCCGTCAAGAAGATTGTTTACACCGTTCATACAAACACCGATGCCAATGAGAGTAAGGTTTCTTTTTACAAAGTGAATCACAGCTTTCTTTGAACCGTCTTTTTCAGCTCTTCTGCGGAAAGACTGCACATATGTAAGGCCGATTGCAAGAATAAACATAGGTGCAATCACGTCTGCAATTGCGTAGTTTGGAAGAATGTAAATTGCGTTTGCATCGGGAGCGTGTGAGCTTATGTTTGCAACAACACCCAGATTGTCAAAAAAGGCTATAAACTGAAATATAACCATACAGAATATAACCGTACCTCTGAATCTGTCAATACTGGGGATTCGTGATGTTTTTGTTAGGTTGTTTGACATATAATCACTTCCTTTTTTCTTTTATAATAATATTATATCACAATTTTAATAAAATTTCAAGCGTATGAGTGTGCAAATTTGTGTAAAATGTGTGAGCTTGAAATAGCGTGTGACAATTGTTGACATACTAAATATTTATATGATATTATAATAAAAGATAATTATGCGAGGTGTATTTTATGGCAGTTAATTACAAAATTACAAATCCGTATGAAAGCGTAACACATCTTATTTCTGATAACGAAAATCACTATAAGACCAATCTTCATACACACTCAACATACAGTGATGCAAACGAAACAATGACAAAAATGATCGAAGCTTATTATGACTATGACTTCGATATTCTTGCTTTTGCCGAACACGGTATTCACGGTAAAGAGTGGGATCAGGAACCTTCTATAATTCCTCTTTATACATTTCAGAACCTCTGGCACGGTAAGAGAGTTCATCCTACAACAGCGGAATATCACGCTTTTCTTGACGGTACATATAAGACAGAAAAGAACGCAAGAACTAAAAAGAGAGGTATTATGTGTGTTCCCGATGCGATTGAAGCAAATATGTTCACACTTATGAAAAACCACGTTAACGGCTATTTTACCGATGATTCCTGCGAAGGCATCTGCGGTAAGGAAAACGATTTTGAAGAACCCATCAGAAAAATCGAAAAGAGCGGCGGACTTTCACATATCAACCATCCCACAGACTGGATAGGTGCAGGAAAAAATCCCGAACTTGCAAGAAAACCCGAAATAGTAAAATTCTTTGCAGACCTTCTCAGAAGATATAAATCCTGTCTCGGTATTGAAGTTCTCAATATGTATGACAGACCTAACAGAAGTGACAGAATCCTCTGGGATGAGCTTCTTAAAGTACTTATTCCCGAAGGTGAAAGATGCGTATGGGGCTTCGGCAACAGCGATGCTCATCAGGGTGATCAGGCTGATACTGCATTTATGGATTTCATTCTTCCCGAATATTCACTCGGCAATCTCCGTAAGGCAATGGAAAACGGCACATTCTTTGCAATGGCAAGATATGCAAAGAATGAGCTTGGCGAAAACTTCGTAGGTAAGGGAATTCTTCCCCGATTTACAAAGATTGATGTTGACGACGAAAACGATACAATCACAGTTGCAGGTAACAACTGCAAGGCAATTGATTTTATTGCAGACGGTAAAGTTATCAAAACTGTTGAAGCAGATGAAAACGGCAATATGGAGCTTACAATCACACTTGCTGAGCATAGTGACGATATCAGTTGTTATGTAAGAGCTCAGCTCAGAGGTGAAGGCGGTATCTGTATGTCTCAGCCCTTTATCTGTGATGACGGTGATATGCAGAGATTCAGAAGCAAGGATATTGCCCTTAAAGAGTATAAAGGCATTGAGCTTTTCAAGAAGAAGTTCGTTGATACAAGACTCGGCGTTATTGCAAACAAACTGTTTATCAAGAAACAGTATAACAATCATTATTTCTGATAATAAAAAACGAAAGGAGCTGTCAAAGACAGCTCCTTTCTGATTGTTTAGTTATATGTTACTTGCGGATTACCTCCACAGTACCCTCGTAATAGCTGAATTCCTGAATAAGGAAGAAGATTGCATCCTGCTCACTTCTGATAGTATGCGAATGCATTTTATAATCATCTTCATTATAAAACTTTGCATAGCGGCTCTCATTATCCACACCGAAAAGGTACCAGTATGAATACATTATGCCGGGCATCTCGTCCGTATTTCCGTTGAACAGCCAAATTGCCAGATTCATCATATTATCAACATTGCATTCAAGACTTATAACGATTCTGTCACCGTAAACGATAACAATCTGAGCATATTCACTGCCTGCAGGAATGTAAAGGAATACAAATTCATCTATATAACAATACTCACTTCCGTCTGAAAGCTTAACAAGGCTGAATTCTTCTTTAAGAGCATCTGCGCTGACTCTTTCATTTTCTTCAATAAATCCATTGACTTCATCAGAAATTGAATTGATTTCATCGTTTGTCAGGTCATCATACTTTTTGCCTGTCATTCTTTCAACCTCTGCAACAACAGCATCATCAAGTCTGCGTGATTCCTTCTCGATAAAAGCATTGAAAGACTCAATATCTGTTTTTGCAAGTGAAGATTTCTTTGCAAAAAGGTCAATAAACGTCTGTGCATAAGAAATTTCACCGAACTGAAGGGGATCCCAGCCGTTCCATCTGTGATTTCCTATTGCATAGGATAAATCAATCTTTTTAAGCTCCTGATCCTTTTCAATCATTTCGTCATAGATTGTGTAATCGGGGTCTGTATCATAGAACCAATGATTCAGCTCCATATCCTTTGCGGCAGCTTCGGGGTCTGCAAAACTGTCATCAAGGTCAAAGTCAAAGATTGCTCCGAGTCTGTCATAGGTATCAACGAAATAATATTCACCGTTTTTATTCATACGGGCTATTGTGCCGTCCAGATGTGTATCATCATAAACGATAATTGATAATTCATGGTCTGCAAACTTTGCCGCATCGGTAATGTCACACAACAGATACATAACATTATTTTCTTCATAATGCCACGGGAAAGTTGCAAACATTCCCGAATTTGGAGCATAACCCTTTACAGCAACACAGAAGTTTGCAGTAATACCGCTGCAGCAGGCACATCCGGGTATATGACCGTCTGGCGCAAGTACGCTCTTACCGTCATCACGGGTGATAGTCATAGCGGCATAGATTCTGTCTTCTCTGATTTCCTGGGCAGGGTCAAGTCCACGAAGCACCTTTGTGATCTCAGGCAGAATGATATAACCGTCAATTATTGCTTCAAAATTGATTGTATAACCGTTTTTGCTGACTGTCTTCTGAACTGTCCTTACATTATCTTCGGTTGCAATATCGGTGTCAATAACGGTTCTTATACGCATATCGTTGAGTTCAAGGTCATTCATAAGTTCTTCCGGCAACATAAATCTGTAAGCAGCACCGGTACCGATTGCAAAAATAACGGCAATCACAGCTGCAATCAGTGCGATTCTGAACTTTTTACCTTTATTCTTTGTTTTTGCGGAAAGAACAGGAATTTCTGTAATTTTTGTGTTTGTCTTTGCCTGAACTTTTGCTGAAATTACAGAATAAATCTTGGAATCTATTTCACAGTCTGTGTTGATTTCTGAATTTTCGAATGCTGTGATTTCATCTTCGGTAAGTTCAGCAAAAAAGGATTCGAGTTTTTTTTCAGTCATTGAAAATATCTCCTTTCATAATAAGATTCAGCTTTTCAATTGCTTTGAGATACCGTTTGTTTACGGCATTTTCGCTGAGTCCTAATTTGTTGCCGATTTCGGAATAGTTTTCACCGAAAAAGAATTTGCGGTAAATGATCGTGGAGTCCGGTTCTCCGAGTGAAAGAATGCTGTTCAGAATGATTTCTCTTTCTTCGCTTTTAAGTACCTCGTTTTCTGTGTGTAGCGCAGAATCTTCTGTGCGGTCACTGAGCATATTATCAATATTCTGCTGTCTGATGAATTTTCTTAAAACATCAACAGCACGTCTCTGCGCAAGAGTTATCAGAAAAGTTGTAAGCGAACCTTTTGACAAGTCAACAAGATGATGACTTCTGAAAAAATCGAGAAATACATCACTTACAGCTTCTTCAACATCTTCAGATGAACATACGCAGGCAAGTTTACCCCATACCACTTTATACACAAGTGCCGCATACTGATTTGTAACAATCTGCATACCTGCATCAGAGTCAGTTTTCATAAGCCTGAGGATTTCTTCCTGAGTCATAGTTTCACTCCTTTTTTGATGTGAATTGCAATTCCGTTAATATATTCGTGATGAAATCAAAAAGTCTGCCTGAAAATAAAAAAAATCCCTATGTAAAAAATACACAGGGACGATAGGTTAAATAAATCCGAGTATTTCACCTGCATTGGTGTCAGGTTTTACCTTCGGCATAACTTTTTCAATAATGCCGTTTTCGTCAATTATGAATGTGGTGCGGACAACACCCATGCTGACTTTGCCGTAGAGCTTTTTCTCCTGCCACACACCGTATTTCTGAATTGCATCAAGATTCGGGTCTGCAAGAAGAATAAATGGGAGAGAATGTTTCTCGGCAAATTTCAGGTGAGAAGCAACGCTGTCTTTGCTGATACCGATTACTTCAACATTTTTTTCGGCAAACTGTCTGTACGCACCTGCAAAAGCACACGCCTGACGTGTGCAACCGGGAGTATTGTCTTTGGGATAAAAATAGAGTACAACTTTTTTGCCTCTGAAATCAGACAGTGAAACATTATTTCCGTTTTTGTCCTGCAATGTAAAGTCAGGAGCTTTCATACCTTTTTCAATCATAATCATTCACCTTTTTTTATTATTTATCAGCCCAGAAGTATATCTGTTACGAGCATTACGCAGAAACCTGCAAGAAGTGCATATGTTGCACCTCTTTCGTTGCCGTGGGCGTGAGTTTCGGGAATCATTTCATCACTTACGACATATAGCATTGTGCCTCCCGCAAAGGCGAGAGCAAAGGGAAGAATTGCCGAAGCAACGCTGATTGCAAAATAACCTATGAATGTGCCTATAACTTCAACAATTCCCGTCAGAGCGGCAATGAAGAATGTTTTTGAGGGGTTTACACCTGCAGCAAGCATCGGAGCTATAATAACCATACCCTCGGGAATATTCTGAAGAGCAATACCGCCTGCTATAGTGAGTGCCTGAGAAGTGTCTCCCGAACCGAAACCTACGCCTGCAGCAATACCTTCGGGCAGATTATGAATTGCAATTGCAGCCACAAAAAGAAGCACTTTGCTTAAATTTGCATTCGGATGAGATTCCGTATCGTTACCTGCAAGTCTGTGAAGATGGGGCACGAGTCTGTCAATAAGATTAAGACAAACAGCACCTGCAAAAATGCCTGCAATTGTAATAAGAAGTCCCCACTTGCCTCCGTATTCAACAGAGGGAATAATAAGTCCGAGCACAGCGGCTGAAAGCATAACACCTGCCGCAAAAGAAAGCACGATGTCTGAGAATTTATGAGATATTTTTTTGAAAATAAATCCCGTTGCGGCACCTATAACGGTTGCACCGCCAACACCAAGGGCTGTAAGTAATACAAGTTCCATTAAAATCCCTCTTTTATAATGTATTTATATATTCTTCTGCAAAATGTGCCGCTGTTGCACCGTCCGAGACGGCTGTCACAACTTGTCTGAGTTCTTTTGTACGGACATCTCCTGCGGCAAAAACACCTTCGATATCCGTTTTTGTTGATTCATCTGCAATTATATAGCCGTTTTTATCAAGCGCAACCGAATTTTTAAGAAATTCCGTTGCAGGTTTTCTGCCTATGCTGACGAAAACTCCGTCGCAATCATAACGGGAAGTTTCACCGTTTACTTTATCTGTAATTTCAATACCCGTCACTTTTTCATCAGAAATTATTTTTGTTATGTTACTGTTCCATATAAATTCAATATTTTCAGCCTGAAAAAGGGGATCGTGGTAGATTTTTGTTGCTCTTAATGTGTCTCTGCGGTGAACAAGATAAACTTTTTTCGCAATGCGAGAAAGGTAAAGAGCATCTGCTGCTGCGCTGTTTCCTCCGCCTGCAACAACCACCGTTTTGTCTTTGTAAAATCTGCCGTCGCAATGAGCACAGTAATGAACACCTTTTCCGATAAGTGCAGATTCTTCGGCAAGTCCCAATTCACGGGGATTTGCACCCGTTGCAATTATAACGGCTTTTGCATTGTATGTTCCGGATGAAGTGTGAATCTTCTTTGTTCTGCCGTTAAAATCGACAGCAGTTATTTCGTCATAAACTGTCACAGCTCCGAATTTCTCTGCTCCCTGCTGCATCTGCATGCCGAGAGTGAAACCGTCAACTCCGTCGGGAAAACCGGGATAATTGTCAATCGTGTCTGTCAGAGTCATCTGACCGCCTGCCGACATTTTTTCAATAACAAGAGTGTCAAGACCTGCACGGGCAGCATAAAGTGCAGCCGTATAACCGGCAGGGCCTCCGCCGAGAATAATGATATCGTAAATTTTATCCATAACGGAACTCCTTTCTCTTTTGTATGTCTTTATTATAGCACAAAATCAGGAAATTTCAGTAACCTTGTCACATTTTTTGTTGATATAAAATATTTTAGATGATATAATTAAAAAGTCAAAGGAGGGCTGAAAATGGGAATTTCAATGTTTGAATCTGTTTATGCAGAAACTTTTTCATTCTGGAAAGACATTTCACGTGAGGAAAAAGAATTTATCTGCAACAATTCTCTTGCACTGACTTATCCGAAAGGCACTAATATTCACGACGGAAACGGTTGCTCCGGTGTGATATTTGTCCGCTCAGGTTGTCTGAGAGTGTATATTATGTCTGAAGACGGCAAAGATGTGACTCTTTACAGACTATACAGCGGTGATATGTGTATGCTTTCCGCCTCCTGCGTTTTCAGCTCAATAACTTTTGATGTTTTTGTGGATGCTGAAGAAGACAGCGAATGTTACATAATCAGCGGTTGTGCTTTTTCAACCGTAACAGAGAATAACGATGCCGTAAGAATCTTTGCCCTTGAGACAGCAGTAAGCCGTTTTTCTGATGTAATGTGGGTAATGCAGCAGATTCTCTTTATGAGTATGGATAAGAGACTGGCAATTTTTCTTTCTGATGAATCTGCAAGAACAGGATCGGATAATATAGCATTGACTCACGAACAGATTGCCCGTTATATGGGGTCTGCCCGTGAGGTCGTTTCAAGAATGCTCAAATATTTTTCAGCTGATGGCATTGTGGAGCTTTCCCGTAAAGGTGTAAAAATAACCGATAAGAAAAAGCTTCGACAGTTAATCCTCTAAAAGAGCAAGAATCTGATTTTTTGGTCTTGCGCCTGAAGACTGATTTATGATTTTACCGTTTTCCATTACAACGAATGCGGGAATTCCCGAAACGCCGAATTTGTTTGCAAGTTCGGGTTCGTCATCAACATTGATTTTGCCTACGAGATACTGCGGATTTTCATCTGCAATCTGTTCAACAAAAGGTGAAACCATACGGCAGGGATTACACCAGTCTGCATAAAAATCAAGAAGAACTCTTTTTTCGCTGTTTAATATTTCATTAAAATTGTTTTTGTTTATACTTAATACTGACATTGTAGTCATCCTTTCTTTTGTTTATGTCTTTATTATATCCCTTTTCTTGAGAAAGTTCTGTGATAAAGTCACAAAAGGAGAGTGCTGACATATTTATAATAAAAAAAGTGGTGAAAATATGCAGAATTTAACTTTTGAACAATTCAATAATCTTGAATTCAGGTTGTATGAAAACAATCCCGTTATAAAAAATCCTGCAAACAGCTTTGTTGTTGCGGACCCGTCGGTGCTTACTCCCGAAAATTCACACGACGGCAGATGGCATCTGTTTGCACACACATTTTTCGGGGTATATCATTATGCGAGTGACAACGGAATAAGTTTCAGTAAGGTAAAAAGAGTTTTGCCCCGAGCAATGCGTCCCAATATAAATTATATTGACGACAAATACTATCTGTTTTATGAGCATACTCAGACTCTTGCGAAGAATGCACTTACCGTTGTAGGCGGAAAATGGAAATCTGAGATTTATGTTACAGAGTCATATGATCTTGATAAATGGTCAGAGCCGAAACTTGTTCTCGGCAGCACAAGGCAGTTTGAGTGTGATGATAACGGTCAGGCATTGTCGAATCCGTATCTTGTAAAAACTGAAAACGGATACAGACTCTATTATTCCTGCGGTCAGACATTTATTAAAGACTGCGGATTCTGTGAGCCTACTCATATCAGCTTTGCGGAAAGTGATAAAATCGACAGCGGCTACTATGCACGTGTCAGACCTGTTATAAGCCCCGATAAAGAAAAGGAATATCTCAATCTCTGCTCAGGCTGTATCAAGGTTTATAAACTTGCTGATTGTTATATCGGTCTGCAGAACGGTCTTTTTGAAAAAGACGGCAACAGCCATTCCGCAATAATGCTTCTTAAATCAGAAGACGGTGTGGGTTTTGAGTTTGTAAGACCGTTTCTTGAACCGCAGAAGTGCGGAGATAACAACTGGATGGCACAGTTTGTGTATGCATCACATCTTGTGAAATACGGCAATAATCTCATAATGTATTTCAATGCAAGAAACGCTGCGGATATGTTAACAGGCAGAGAGTCAATCGGAATTTTTTCTGCAGAAATAAAATAAATAACAATCTCCCTGATTTTTCAGGGAGATTGTTTTCAATAAAAGCAAAAACAACCTTAAAACCGCTATAATGCGTAGTTTTAAGGTTGTTTTATTTGGTGGGAACAATAGGGCTCGAACCTATGACCCTCTGCTTGTAAGGCAGATGCTCTCCCAGCTGAGCTATGCTCCCAAATTGGTGCGGATGACGGGACTTGAACCCACATGAACTTAACGTTCACTAGAACCTGAATCTAGCGCGTCTGCCAATTCCGCCACATCCGCATACTAACCTGATTGCGGTTGGATTCGATGTTGCCAATTCCGCCACATCCGATTAAAATAAGAACCTCTTAAATTTTACACGGCAGAGGCATCCGAGGCGGGCAATCAAGCTGATCCGCTGTGCATTCACAGAATGCTTGAATATAATATCATTTTCTTTGTTCTTTGTCAAGTCTATAAATAAAATTTTTGCACTTGTTTTGCTTTTGAAACTGTGTTAATATTACCATATCAAAAAACTTTAGGAGGTTTTTTTTTGAACAGACAATCAGCTTTTACAGGTAGCGGAAAACTTCTCAAAGGTGCTCTTCATTGCCACACAACAAGATCAGACGGTGAATGTACACCCGAAGATACAATGAGAATCCATGCGGAAAATAACTATGATTTTCTTGCAATTACTGACCACAGTATATACAATTATAAAACATATTTACCCGAATCAGGAATCACAATTATTCCCGGTATTGAGATTGATGCAAAGTTCTTCCGCGGTTGCGGATTCCGCACATATCACACAGTATGTCTCGGTCCCGATGATGAAACAAACGGTTTTTCTCAGGACGAAGAATTCTATTGCGAGAATGTAAAAACTCAGGAAGATTTTCAGAAATATCTTGATATGGTTCACGCAAAGAATAATATAACATTCTATTGCCATCCCGAATGGAGCGGCACACCTCCCAGATATTTTGACAAGCTCAAGGGACTTTTTGCAATGGAAATCTGGAACTCAGGCGGGGCAGATGAAAACTTTATGGATACAAATGCTCTCTATTGGGATGATATGCTCGGTATGGGGCACAGGCTTTGGGGTGTTGCAGTTGACGATGGTCATCAGCCGCATCATCACGGCAAAGGCTGGGTTATGGTAAATGCAGAGAATGATGTAAAATCAATTCTCAATGCCATCAATGAAGGCAGATTCTATTCTTCCTGCGGTCCCGTTATCAAGGATTTTTATGTTGATAACGACAGAGTGTATATTGATACAGACGGTGAGGTTGCAAAAATCTGGTTCTGTGCAGATGCTCATCCCAATAAGCAGTTTGAAAACACAGACCATGCAGAGGCTGACCTCAGAGGCGATTATGAATATGTCCGTGCAGTTGTTATTGATAAAGACGGTAACAGAGCCTGGACAAATCCTATATTCCTTAAGTAAAACAAAAGCAGGCACATCGTTTGATGTACCTGCTTGATTTTTTTTATCAGGACTCAACAACGAGACCTTCAGACTGTCTCTTTTCTGCAAGTTCAGAAATGATTTTTTCTTTTTCTTTACCTGCAATCTTATAGAAGAACATAGGAATTGAGCAAAGAAGCATACTGATACCGGGAATAATTGAAACGAGTGTGAACATTGCAAAACGAAGCTGGGGATCCAGATCTGTTGCAGCCATAACTGCTGAGGAAGACAGCATCTGTTCAGGCTTGAGACCTATTACCATATACATAATAACGATACCTGATGTTGCAAATGCGTTACCGATTTTATTGATGAATCCCTGACAAGCGGCACCGAGCGCATTGTGACGGAAGCCTGTTTTAAGTTCCATATAGTCAAGACAGTCACATATCATTGCAAAGCAGACTGTGTTGATAACACCGAGGGGGATACAAGAAATGATGATGAAGGGGATACAAGCGTAGAGATTCATTGTGAACCAACCTACAATTGTTGTTACGATACTTGCAACAAAACCAGCAAGGCAGGAAACGATAACAAGCTTCTTGTAGTCAAACTTTTTCATAAGTTTTGGCATAAAGAGTGTTGCACCGAAAAGACCTACGATAGAGCTTATCTGGAAAATTGTTTTTACTGTTGAAATACTTGTTTCAACAGCAGCAATTCTTTCAGCTTCAGTTGCAAGTGTTGCAAGTTCGGGACCTATGTAGAATGAGTAACGTGCAACGTGGATAGCTGCAGCACCGATCATATATCTTCCGCTTGAAAGCACACCCATAAGGAGAACAAGAATAAGAGGTTTGCAAGTGAAGATACGCTTGAGCTGTGAGGGTTCACCGGGCTGGCGTACACGTGAAGGCATCTTTACTCTTTCTTTAACGCCGAAGCAAGCTCTTGCATAAAGAACAGAGCCTAATACAACTGTTACGATTGCCATAATGTGATATTTTCTCTTCTGAACTGTAAGAGGATCCATAGGTTCGGGAGATTTCTCAACAATTGCAGCAAGAACAAGACCTACAACAAGGAAAAGAACTTCAGGCACAGCTGAACCGATGCTGTTGAAAATCTTGCTGACAGAGATAACAGAGCTTCTTTCCTCTGAATCGGGAGTCATAACATTGGGAAGTCCCCAGAATGAAACGTCACCCACTGTGTAAAGCATACCCCAGGCGACATAAATGATTGCAGAGAAAATCATAAGGGGAGTTTTTGCAAGGTTTGGGCTTAAGTACATAAGTACTGTGACAATTGCAATGGGGATAAGTGCAAAGCGGATAAAAGGTATCATCTTACCGCTTTTGAGATTGCTTCTGTCAACAATGATACCCATCATAGGATCGTTTATAGCGTCCCATACACGGGCAAAAAGCATAAGAAGAAGCACAAAAATAGGAGCAAGCTGCAGGACATTCAGGTAGTAGTCGCTGATGTAGCTTGACATAAGTGCATAAATCATACCCTGTCCGAGACCGGCTATGCAGAATGCGGTTAATTCGTTTTTCTGAACATATTTTTTTCCGTTCATGGTTTTCCTCCCGGATTTTATTTTATAAGATATACTAACATATATTTTTTATAATTTCAATTGCTGTTTTGTGAACAAAATTTAATGCACAATTCACAATGCATAATGCACAATGGATTGTTTGTGCATTAAATCATAATCTCAGCTCCATATAAACTTCGCTTGTTTCAAGGTTTTTCCACAGGAAATTACCGTTTTCAAAAACAACATAACTGTGAGGGCTGTTTTCTTTGGGGATAGAAACAGAGCCGGTGTTCATATAAGTATATTTTTCGTGTTTATTGATTACGGGAATATGTGTGTGACCGCAGAAAAGAATATCGCCATTTGCAACAGGGGGACGATTTTCCTCATTATATTTGTGACCGTGTGTTGCATAAATTACCGTATTGTCAACAGCAATTACGGCATAATCAGCAAGTACGGGGAAGTCGAGCACCATCTGGTCAACTTCTGTATCACAGTTACCTCTTACACAAAGGATTTTATCCTTGATCGGGTTGAGCATTGCAATAACTTCTTTTGGTGCGTATTCTTTCGGCAGGTCATTTCTCGGTCCGTGATACAGAATATCACCGAGGAGAAGCATTTTATCTGCTTTTTCTTTTTCGAAGGCATCAAGAAGCATTCTACAATAATATGCAGAACCGTGAATATCCGATGCTATGATAAATTTCATTATTTTGTCAGTCCTTTATTTCAAATATCAAACGGAGTGATTTTTTTCACTTCAAGAGATTGAGTGTAAATATTCTCAGGGTTGTTTTCATCAAGAATAATAAGTCTTCCGCCTCTTTCATTGCCGTAAGTGGTATAACCTGCACCGAGAGTCTGATAAAGGTCAATTCCGTCAATGTTGATATGGAAATCATTTACGTGGTCGTGACCGAAGAATGCAGCTATGATATCGCCTGTCTTTTTCCAGCTTTCAAACTGTCTTCTGTGGTCATTTTCCATTGAGGGAGGGCAGGGTGTCTCTCTGATTCTTCCTTCAAGTATTTCGTGATTAAAGAAATAATATCTGCCGTCACGCTCGAATGTGTATTCGTCATCGGCAGTTACTTCCTTGTAACCGTCAAGCATCTGCTGAGGGCATATATGCTGAAAAAGAATTGCGGGAAGTGGCTTTCCGCCGTTTGCTTCTTTAAGTTCTGCAGCTCTCTTTTCGTACCAGTCAATCTGGTCATCGTGAACGCAGTCATAACCCTTTTTCTGATAGTCATTTGAGTCAATAAGCCAGAGAGCAAAAGCATCTTTGTCTGATTTACTGCTTTTGATTGTTACACAGCAGTTTCCGCAACCGTAGACATCTGCATCGTTGAAAGATGTGCGGCAGTCTGAGTATTCGTGATACATCATAACCTGAAATTCAAGGTGAAAACCTTCTTCAGCATCGTGATTGCCGAAGCATACGCAAAGAGGAATATTTCGCTTGCGTACCGAATATGTGATTTTTTCAATTGTTTTTCTTATGAGTTCGTAGTTGAATTCTTTCCAGTAACCGCTTACGTTGTCACCACCGAAAACAACAAGGTCAGGTTTTGTTTCTTCAACAAGTGTTTCAATTACATTCTGAGTTTCAAGGTCATTTGCAGCAGGAATAATTTTGTCCTGGTCATCATCCATTTCTGACATAACCTGATGAATGTCTGTCAGATGAAGAATTCTGAATTTTCCGTCTTCACCGAATTTAAGCGGTGCGGGTGTTTCTTTTCTGAATCTTTCTGTTCTGAATTTCTTGGGCATACCCATTGCAGAAAGACAGGGAAGTGCAAAGCCTGCAAGTAAACTTTTTACAAAAATGTTCATCAGAATCAACCTTTCTTTTTTCTTTTGAAAATAACAGAAATAAAACAAGCTGTGAATGCAACAACAGTAAAAATAAGAATACAGATGAATACATCATTCCAGCCCTTTGTGTCTGCAATTTTGCCGAGCAGTGATGTGGCAAGTGTGCTGCCCACATAACAGAAAGTGTTAAGAAGACCTGCAGAAAGACCTGAATCGATTTTGTCTCTTGAATAAAGAGGCACAACACTTGTTATAACATTGTTTATTGCCGCCATAAGACAGGCTGTGCCGCAGAATAGAGCAAGTGTCAGTGGTACTGATTTCAGGTTGAGTGTGAGAATGATAAGACCTGAAAGTATAATTGCCCCAAAGTAGAAAATTCCGTTAAGGGCATTTTCATCTTTCTGCTTTTTATGAAGAATTTTAACTATTGATGCGCCTGAAATTGAAATAACGGGAAGAATGAGAGTTATAATAATTGAGAGTGAAGAGGGTACACCGAATTCTTCCTTAAGAATGGATGGCACCCATGTTGTAACACCGTCTTTGATAAAGCCGTTTGCAACAGCAGAAATAAGAATAACAATAACGGTAAATACAAAAGCAGGAGTGAGAGAAAGTTTTTTCTTCTCCTGTTTTTCTGTTATTTCGGCTTGTTTTTTCTCTTTCTGGATTGTGCTCATTCCGATAAACCATACTACTGAAACAATACCAACAATTGCAGATGCCACATAGAAAATGGAAGTCCACTGCATTTTGAGTGCAGAGAAAAGTGCGGCAAGTCCGTAAGCTGTGAATGTACCCGATGCAACAGTTGTACTCATTGCAAGCACAGCTTTTGAAAGTTTGTTGTCATCAAGATTGTCAGAGAGAGTCTTTATAAGTGATGACCAGAGGATTGACTGGAATACACCGTTGAAAAACCAAAGTATTTTCATAGCATCAATGCCTGTGCAGAAAGTCATTGAAATGTTAACTACAGATGATGCTGCAAGGGCAATGAAAACTGAATATTTTGTGTTGTATTTTTTAGAGAGGAGTCCGTTTACAAGCTGACCTGCACCGTAAGCAAAGAAGAAAAAGGAGCTTACCGTGCCGGCAGCCTCTTTTGTGATATCAAGCTGAGAGAGTATTTCAACCATTGATGCGTTGTAGTTGAGTCTTGCTACATAGGCAGATGTGTATGCCAGCCAGCAAAGGAAAATCAGCAGATTTGATTTTTTATTGTTCAGAATAGTTTTCATTTATTTTTTCTTCTTTCCTGAGTTCTTTTTTATGGGGCTTTTTGATGTGCTTTTAGCAACTGAAAGCACAAGACCTGCAATGATAAGTGCTGCGCCGATAAAAAGCTGTACCGAAAGCTGTTGTGTTTTGAGGAAAAAATAAGAGAAAATTATTGTAACAAGGGGAGTTCCGTAAATGTATGTTGTTGCTTTTACGGGACCGAGTGTGTTTGTGGCTTTGCTCCATGTGAGGAAACATATTCCCGATGCGCAGAGTGCAAGATAAAGCAGATTGAACAGCATTTCGGGGTCTGCAAGGAGCTTTACATTGTTTACATCTACATCAAAAATGAAAAGTGTAGGAATCATAAAGATGAGTCCGTACATAAAAATTCTTCTTGTGGTCTGGATTACATTGTGACCGTATGTACCGATTGTTTTTGAGAGCAGTGAATAAAGCCCCCAGGAGAGTGCTGAGCCGATTGCAAAAAGTGCACCCGTTACATTCATATCGAAAGTGAAACCGTCTTCAAATGTAACCAGAATAATACCTGTTATCGCAAGTGCAAAACCTATAAAGAAGTTTATCTTAGGCTTGTCTGCTTTCTTTGAGAAAAGAGAGAAAATTCCGCAGAAGAAAGGTGATGTTGCAAAGATAACACTTACGTTTGCTGCTTTTGTATACTGCAATGCCACAATTTCAAGGAAGAAATAAAGAGTGACACCAAGCAGACCGCCTATTGCGTATGTAAGCTCACGTTTAATGTTTTCAAACTTGAGTCTTGGCGGATAAATAATATTGAGAAGTATGAAAGCCAGAAGGAATCTGCAGATAACAACTTCTGCAGGAGAAAAACCTCCCGAGAGTAGTTTTGTTGATGAAATTACGGTTGTTCCCCATACAATAATGGTAAATAATGCCGCAAGGTGTCCTGAAAAAAGTTTTTTATTCATAATTGTTCTCCGAATATTAATTTCAAACAAATATTATATCACTTAATGTGACGATATGCAACAGAATTTTCATTATTTAATTGTATAGTATATTTTATTTTTTTTAATAAAAATATACAAAAAATATTGCATTCTATATGCGAATATAGTATTATAATATAATCAGGAGGTTATTTTATGGCCATTATTCAGAAAATTATAAGCTTGATACTTTCTTTTGTATATGCTTTTATTGTTCCTGCCTGTGAAGGTTACGGGTTCGTTACAAACAAAAGCCTTACAATTGAAATTGACGAAACAACCGAATATGACGAATTCAATGGTTTCGGTGCTTCTGCCGCATGGTGGGCACAGGGTGCGGGCAACAGTCAGTATGCTGATGAAATTGCAAAAGCTCTTTACAGCGAAGACGGACTCGCTCTTAATATTTACCGTTATAATGTAGGCGGTGGTGAAGCAGACAACCCTGACAAGCGTGTGTGGGGCTCACGAGCAACCGAAAGCTTCTATTATTTCAATGAAGCAACAGGTGAGTATGAATATGACTTCACACGTGATGCATCAGCTCAGGCAATGCTTGATAAGTGCCTTGCATACGGTTGTATTGATACAGTTGTTCTTTTTGCAAATTCACCTCATTATTCAATGACAGCGTCAGGCTCAGCAGCAGGTAGTTACAGCGATAACACATCAAACCTTCCCGCAGAGAATTATGAAGCATATGCTGATTACTTTATCACAATCACAAAGTATTTCATCGAAAAAGGTGTTCCTGTAAAATACATCAGTCCCGTCAATGAACCCCAGTGGTCATGGGGCGGTGGTTGGGTAGGTCAGGAAGGCTGTCACTATGAACCTGAAGAAGTTGTGGAACTTTTCAGAGTGTTTGCAAAGAAAATCAAAGCAAGCGGTCTTGATGTTCAGCTTATGGGACCTGAAAGCGGAGAAATCGGTGAGCTTACCGAAACATATTTTGACCTTCTTTACAATGATGAAGAGATAAGGGAAGTTCTCGGATCACTTGCATACCACAGTTACTGGAGTGACGGTAACAGATGGGGTAAGGAAAACTTCGGTACTGTTATTGAAGAGAAATATTCAGATATAAATGTTGATATGACAGAATGGTGCGAACTGCCTTGTTCGCACGATATAAACGATTTCTCAAATGCAGTTTATATGGCAAAAGTAATTGCAGAAGATCTTGGTCTTACACATCCTGATTCATGGTCTTCATGGGTAGGCGTAAATAATTACGGTATCAATGAAAACGGTGAAATGATATCAGACGGTCTTCTTGTTGCTGATGATAATTTTACTGAACTTTACACAGCGGCAAGATATTATGCAATGGCACATTTCTCAAAGTATATCACACCGGGCAGTGTTGGTATTTATTCAAACCATAGCAGACTTCTCGGTTCAGATATAGACCTTGGTGATGTTCAGACCTGTGCATACAGAACACCCGAAGGTAAAACCGTTCTTGTTATTGTAAACAGCGGTGACAGCTATAATGTTGCAACAAACAAGCTTTTCGGCAATATGGAAGTTGTAACATCAACAGCTGATGCACAGCTTAAGACTGTTTACAGCGGAAATGCAAAGCTCTTTGTTGAGATTCCCGCAAACAGCATTACAACAATTATTTACGGATAAAACGAAAAGGAGATAATGAAAATGAAAAAAATTATCGCAGTAGTTCTTAGCGTACTTATGGTGTGCACAATGGGTATCTCTGCTTTTGCTGCAGAAACCGATTATGCAATCAGTAATCCTTATGCAGATGTTGACTGGGAAACTTATAATGCTTATAAGGCTGACCTTCACTCACACACAAATGCTTCAGACGGTGACAATACAACAAAAGAAATGGCTGAAAGACATTACGAACTCGGCTTTGATATCTATGCTCAGAGCGATCACGGTACTGTAAACTACAGCTGGACAGAAAATAACAGCTATGACCCCACAATCAAACTCATTATGATGGTTAAAGAGGGTAAGTCTGCTATTGAAATGCTTCAGGCAAACGGAACTGCAGCAAACGGCAATACATACACAGTTGAAACAATCAACGGTGACGATTATTACACTCAGGCAGACGGTCATGCAATGATGCGTGTACCCTTTGCAAATGAACAGAACCCCACATCTCTTAACAATGCACACGTTAATACATGGTTCGCTGACTACGGTCACGGCAGACTCGGCGGTACAAGCGATTATGCAAGCGTTATCAGTGCTGTTGATGAACTCGGTGGTGTTTCAGTTATCAATCATCCCGGTGAATACACAAACGCAAGAGATGAAGAATACACAGCAGATGCTTACAATAAGGATAACAGCACATACGCTTATTACATTGATAAGTTTGAAAATATCCTTATGAACTATGATTCCTGCATTGGTATTGACATTAACTCAAAGGGTGACAGCAGAACAAGATTTGACAGAAAACTCTGGGATACAATGCTTACAGACCTTGCACCTGCAGGCAGAAATGTATTCGCAATTGCATCTTCTGATGCTCACAACCTTGATATCGTAGATTCAGGTTATGTTATGGCTATGATGCCTGAACTTACATCAGAATCTCTTAAAACAGCTCTCACATCAGGTGCTTTCTTTGCACAGAGCTGCTACTGCGGTAACTATGATGAACTTCTTGCTTACTCAGCAGGTCTTCTTGCTTCAGACGATGCTGCAGCGAAGGCTCTTGGTGCAAAGATGAAGGATGTTGCAGACCTTGGTATCGGAAATAAGTACAGATTTGAAGAAAATGCAACCTGCGTTACATTCAACTCAATTTCTGTTGATGATGCAGAAGATACAATCACTCTTGATACAAACGATGCACTCTACATCCGTTGGATTTCAGACGGTAAAGTTGTTGCAGAAGGTAATACAATTGACCTTGACGAATGCGAAAACATCGGCAGCTACGTAAGAGCTGAAATCATCAGCGAAGGCGCAGTTACATATACTCAGGCATTCCTTCTTGAGTATGACGGTATGCCCGAAGCAGATATCAACGAAAATTTCACAGATGTTGATGCTTCATTACTTTCATTCGTTGACAATATCGTAAGAGCACTCGGCAAGATGATTTCAACAATTGCTCAGCCCATTATCAAAGCTCTCGGTGTAGCTTAATTTAAGTTTTTGTTTATTCTGATTTAACGATAATCAACAATGTTTCAAAAAGCATGGGGAGTACATAAATGCTTCCCATGCATTCTTTTATACAATACATAATATCGTTGTACATTGCTGTGCAGTAAAACATATCACTGCCTGAAAATGAGCGTATATAGAAAAAAGCAGCACAGACTGTAAGTGTAATCATAAAAACTGTACCATATCTTATTGTATATTTTGTTACAGTATTGAATCCGCCGTACATTTTTTTTAAGTCTCTTAATATTTGCATTTTATCACCTCAGATAAAATTGTACAGCGCCAAATATTTTATTTCAATTTATAAATGTTGGAAGGTGAATGTAATGTCTTTCAGAATAGGTGTTTCTTCAGCTTGTTTTTATCCCGAAACAACTGAAAAATCTCTTGAAACAGCAGGAAAGTGCGGTTTCAGGGATGTTGAGCTGTTTTTGAATTCACATTCAGAGCTTGAAGAGGAATTTGTGGATAATCTGATTGCAATAAAAGAAAAATATTCTTTGAATATTGTTTCTGTGCATCCATTTGCATCATTTGCAGAGTCGTTTTATCTTTTCAGTAATTACGAAAGACGTTATTATGACATTCTTCCGTTGTATGACAGACTTTTTGAAGTAACGGCAAAGCTTGGTGCAGACATTTTTGTTTTTCACGGTGCAAAAATTCCCGGCACAATTAGTGACGATGAATACTGTAAGCGTTTTTCCCATCTTATTGAAATGGGTAAAAAATACGGTGTGAGAGTATGTCAGGAAAATGTTGTGCATCACAGAAGCGAATCACCCGAATACCTTAAGATGATGAAAGATAAAATAGGTGCGGATTTCAATGTGGTGCTTGATATAAAACAAGCGCACAGAGCAGGTTTTTCACCTTATGATTTTATTGATGCCTTGCACGACAGCATAATCCATATTCATATCAGTGACAGAAACAGCGAAAAAGACTGCATTGCACCGCTGAAGGGTATTTTCGATTTCAATAAACTTTTTGAAACAATGAATGCTGAAGATTATAACGGCAAATTTATAATTGAGCTTTATAACTGGAGCTATGAAACAACAGATGAAATAACAGATTCTTACAATAAGCTTCTTAAAATGGTATAAAAAAACTCTGAGGTGTTTCCTCAGAGTTTTTTTTGCATAAAATTAAAGTGTAATTTCTTTTTTGATGTCTGCTGATGCGTAGAGTGTATCAAGAAGCTTTGCAGATTCGAGAATGTAATCAATGTGATTTCTCTTCTTTTCGCCTGAATCAATTGACTCAAGGAAATCGCTGTCTTCGCAGAAGTACATATCGGGAATCTCATATTCTTCTTTTGTTGTTTCAAGTGTTGCACCGTCTGTCAGGTCAAAGAGACCGCAGTAAGCAAGTCTTGCACCGCACTTGTCGCCCATAAAGTCGATGAACATTTCATTCTTGTCAATATTCTGTGCCCAGGCACCGTTGAAAGAAATACTTGCCTTATCTGTACGCACATAACCAGAAACAAAGTCATCAACGTCATTTGTGCCGTTTTCAAAATCTGCAGTGTCTTCTGCCCACATTGATTCGTATTTGTATGACTTCATATCTTTAGCCATTTCGTTGTATGCATCGCAAGTTACATTTGTAAGCTTTGCGCCACCGAGAATGTAGAGGATAAGGTCAAGGAAGTGAATACCCCAGTCAATAAGAACACCGCCACCGGACTGTTCCTTGGTTGTAAAGGCACCGCCGAGACCGGGAATTGAACGGAAACTTCTGAATGAACAGTAAACGTGGTAAAGATTGCCGAATTTGCCTTCACGGTTAAGTTCTTCAACTTTCTCAACAGACTTGTGATAACGGTTACATACACCGATATTGAGCATTTTGCCCTGTTTGTTTGCTTCTTCAGCCATTTCGCATGAGAGAGCATAGTTAACAGTAATGGGTTTTTCGCAGAAAACGTGTTTGCCTGCCTTGAGAGCATCCATAGTAACTGTGTAATGCGCATAGTTGGGAGTGAGAACAAAAACTGCCTCAACTTCGGGGTCAGCAAGAGCTACTTTGTAGTCAGTAATAACATTTTCAACGAAATCATATTTTTCTTTAACCTGCTGAGCTTTTTCTTCAATAAGGTCACAAGCGTATTTTACACGCACGTTATCCATTTTTGAGAATGCAGGGAAGTGAGCAATATTTGCGATTCTGCCGCAACCGACTACGGCAATAACTTTTTTGTTGTCCATTTTTTCAGCCTCCGTGAAATTGATATCTACATTATATATCCGTTTGTTTATAAAGTAAATATCAAATTTATGAATTGATGAACTTGTTTTTTAATTTTTGTATATGCAAAAATTCGTATTGCTTGTAAATAAAAGATTTATATTGTATTTTTAATAGATTTATGTTAAAATAATTTAAGGTGATTTTTAATGAACGGTATATATTTTAATTATAAAGAGGCAGAATGTAAACTTGGTGACAGCAAATTTTTCGGTTGTCCCGACTTGCCCGAAGATTTTGACTGGCCTGTGGATGACGATGAATTTGATATGGAGTTCATCTGTCAGATAAATTGTAAAAAAGCGCACGAGCTGAATTCCGCATTACCCGAAAATGGTATGCTTTACTTCTTTGGTTGTATCGCAAATCCTCTCGGAGAGGAGAGTGCTCCCGAAATTACAAGAGGGTTTCAGAGTATGGGTAATTTTGCCGTCAAATATTACGAAGGCGGTACTGCAGACCTTCAGGATGGTGAAATTGTTGATGAAAACGGTGATGCTGTCGGCTTCAAGGCGCTTAAGATTGACCTGACTGCTGATGAAAATGAATGCACAGAGGCTTTCCATCAGCTTCTCGGTGATTATCCCGTCAATGACGATAAGGAGCTCGATGACTATGTGCTTCTTTTCTGTCTTGATTCATTTTCAGGTGATGATTTCACTCTTGAATTTGAAGACAGCGGATATCTCTATTTTCTCATAAAAAAAGAAGACCTTGCAAAAAAAGACTTTTCAAAAACAATCTGTTATCTGGCGGTGGAATAAATGGAAAAAATAAAGTTCAATAACGGCAAATTCAGAATTCTTCAGATAAGTGATGCTCAGGACCTTCATTGGGTAAGAAAAACAATGCTTTTGATGCTTGAGAATGCTTGTGAAGACCTTAAACCCGACCTTATTGTGTTTACGGGTGATAATATTCTCGGCAATCATCTTCGTGACTACAGATTTTCTTCCAAGAAAAAGGAAATGTCAAGAGAAGAAGAGTATGCAATAATGAAAAAGGCTCTCAGCCATATTCTTGATATTCCTGAAAGAAGAAAAATTCCATTTGCTGTAATTTACGGTAATCATGACGATATGAACTCTTTCACAGGTGATGAGCAGGGTGATATTATCCGTTCATACTCAATGAACAGAGGTTTTGAGTCAACAGGAGACCTTTGCGGTACATACCGTCTTCCCGTTTATTCTTCAGACGGTGAGAATCAGCTTATGAATCTCTGGATGATAAACACAGCATGGCACGACAAAGCTCAGGACAAGGTTTTCAATGACATTACCGAGAAGCAGGTTGAATGGTTCAGGAATGAATCTGCTAAGCAGAAAGAAAACAATGGTGGCAATGCATATCCCTCACTTGTGTTTATGCATATTCCTCTCAAGGAGCTTAATGACTTCACTCAGGAATGTGCTCCCGAAGAGTCTACAATCTATCTTCCCGGTGTGAATATCAACCTCTGCAGAAAAAAAGGTGTTTTCGGTCATATTCACGAGCCTGTCAGTTATCTTGACAACGACAACGGTTTCTACAAGGAAGTTCTTGCAGACGGTGGTGTAAAGGGAATTGTATCAGGTCATGACCATCTCAATGATTTCTACGGAGAAAAAGACGGACTCAAGTTTGTTGCAACTCCATGTGCGTCTTTCCGTTGTTACGGAAACCCTCACAGAGGTGTAAGAATTTTTGATATCTACGAAAGCAACCCCTCTGATTTCTACACAAGAACAGTTTATTTCAAAGAGCTTTGCGGTGACAACATTATTTCAGATTTCAGACTTTTCTGGGATGCTGATGAATACGAAAAGACGAAGTTCAAGGTTCTCGGCGGTGTTGCTGCTGGTGCGGTACTTCTTGGCGGAGCAGCAGTTGTCACAAAGATTCTCAAGGGTAAAAAATAAATGAAACAGATATTCAAAGATAAATATTTTTACAAAACATTCTTTTCTCTGTCATCTGTCATAATTCTGCAGAATCTTCTTACATTCGGTGTCAATCTTGCAGATAACATTATGCTCGGAAAATACAGTGAAATTGCAATGAGCGGTGTATCCCTTGCAAATCAGGTTCAGTTTCTTCTTCAGATGTTTGCAATGGGTGCCGCAAACGGTGTGGGAGTCCTTGCTGCTCAGTATTGGGGTAAGGGTGATACAAAACCCATAAAAAAAATCTTTACTTCTGCTGCAATTATCGGCACTGTACTCAGTGCTCTGCTCGGACTTGCCGTTATTGTTGCTCCCGAAGTTGTACTGGGACTTCTGACAGACAAGACAAACGAAATTTCTGCAGGTTCTGAGTACATAGTTATTATGGGGTTCTCATATTGCATATTCACTATGACTCAGCTTTTCCTGAGTATGCTCAGAAGTGTTGAAACCGTCAAAATTGGATTCGTAATAAATGTTGTTTCTCTTGTTGTCAATATAGGACTTAATTATACCCTTATTTTCGGTCATTTCGGTTGTCCTGAATTGGGTGTAAAGGGTGCGGCGATTGCGACTCTTGTTGCAAGATATGTTGAGTTTGTTATTGTTGTATTCTATGTTTTCAGAATTGACAAAAAGATTAAAATGAAGTTCAGAGATCTGTTTGTGCTTGAAAAAGCATATATCAGAGACTATATAAAAACAGGACTTCCGCTTATCGGTTCTGCAACATCATGGGGTATTGCAATGGGGATACAGACTGCTATTCTCGGAAGAATTGATTCTGATGCAGTCCTTGGTGCAAACAGTATTGCAACAGCGGTTTTTCAGGTTGTAAGCGTACTGTATACTTCAACGTCAAATTCAGGCTCTGTTATCATAGGCAAAACTGTAGGGGAAAGAGATATACCGAGAGTTAAGCTTTATGCAAAACGTTTGCAGATTATTTATCTTTTAATCGGTATTGTATCCGGACTTATAATGTTTTTAAGCTGTGATGCTATACTTTCTCTGTATAATGTTGCAGATGAAACACGAGACCTTGCAAAAACATTTATATACATATTGAGTGTTACTATTGTCGGCTCCTGCTATGAAGCACCTGCTCTCTGCGGTATCGTTTCAGGCGGAGGAGACACCAAGTTTGTGCTTTTTAATGACCTTATCTTTATGTGGGGCATTGTTCTTCCTTTGGCATTCCTTTCTGCATTTGTGTGGTATCTGCCTATTCCCGTTACATTCTTCTTCCTTAAATGTGACCAGATTCTCAAGTGCGCTGTGGCTGTTGTAAAGGTCAACAGATTTAAGTGGATAAAAGAGCTTACAAGAAATGACGATTCAGTAAAGTCTGCATAAAAAAATCAGCCGCTTTATACGGCTGATTTTTTATAATATTCTACTTAATAATTAGATCAAAACTGTAATTGATTTCATCAGTCCAGGGACAAGCCTGTCTGAATTCTACATTGAATGCCGTTGTTTCAGTTGTGTCTATTGCTATATAACGTCTGTAAACAAAACCGTCAAAATTTTCTGAGTATTCCTGTTCATTGGAGTATGTTATTTCTGTTTTTTCAGAGTCAGTTTTGTGCTCCCAGTCATAAGCACCTGCTCTTACAAGCTTTGTGAAAACAATTCTCTGTCCGTCGTCTATTTTTACTGTGAATTTAAGAGTATCAATCTTAGCCCCTGCACGAAGAATATTTCTTGCTGTGATACTTGTGATTTCACCTGTACCGTCAAGGTCGGCAGCTTTTTTCTGAGTATCAGTCAATGTTTCAAGCTGGGCTGCTGCTCTCAGGCAAAGTCTTGCATCGAGAGCATTTACAGAACCGTTACCGTCAATATCACCGGGGATAAAATCGATAATAACATCATTTTCTTTATAGTCAAATGCAGATGCCGAAAGAACTGATGCTGATATAATAATCAAAGATAAAATCAGACAGAATAAATATTTGATTTTCATTTCAAATCCTCCTTAAAAATCATATATAATTTATAATTTTATAGTAAACTAAATCGCAAACAGAATCAATAGTTATTTATTCATATATAAGTTTTTTTCATTGTTTTTAATCCTTTCTGATTTTTATAATTTTTGATAAATTTTCATTCATATCATTGGTATCACCACCTTTTATTTATATAAGTAACAAAAAACAAAAATGTAACAACTTTTTTGAAAAAAATTATAAAATTTTTCATTTTATGAAATCATAAATAAAAAATTACAATAATACTTGATTTTTTATATAAATAATTTTATAATCCCTCTTGTAAAAACCTTTTACAAGGGGGTTGTTTTTATGAAATTTATGTCAAACTGTCCTCTGACAGATGATATGAGCAAAAAGGCAAAAGAAATTCTCGGTGACGATAATGTTCTTTTTGCTGTTGTGGGTGACCTTAAAATGGACGGCACTTACGGCACTTCTGCTCTTGTTTTCGGCAGGGACAGGGTAGTTGCTTTTGATGACGGGTATGAAAACGGCTACAAAGTCGTTGATTTTGAAGAAGTCATCAGAGCAAAGGTCAAGCGTCTTTACGGTAACGCAATGTTCAGAGTAAAAGACAATGACGGCAAGTGGCACAATCTTATCCGTTTCTCTTATGCAGCGGCAGACATTGGTGACGCAGCTGCAATTTATATGGAAGATGTGCGTGACGGCGGTTATACGGACAAGCTTCTCGAAGCTGTGCAGTCAACTTATGAAAAAATGCGTTCTTTCTGTCCAAAGTGCGGCAGAAAACTTCCTCATCCCGATGCTCCCTGTATCAACTGTGAGGGCAAGACAAAGACTTTCTCAAAACTTATCAAATACGTGCTTCCCCAGAAGTGGAATCTCATTCTCTGTATTGTTCTTTCTGCTTTTACAACAGCACTTTCGCTTGTTCCCACTTACATAACAAGTATGATGGTTGACGAAATTCTTCCTGCAAAAGATATGGCAATGCTTCTTAAGGTTGTTATTTTCCTTGTTGTTCTGTATATCGTGCAGTATGTTGTTTCAGGTTTCAGACAGTACAGATTGAGACTTGCGAGTGACAGCATTATAACAGGTCTTAAAAAGGATATCTTTGCAAAGGCTCAGTATCTGCCGATGAAGTTCTATGACAAGACTTCAACAGGTGCGGTTATCAATCGAGTAAATTCCGATACTTCAACAGTTCAGCAGTTTATTCTGCGTATTACTCAGGAAGCAATTGTTCAGTTCTTTACTCTTGTGGGAATCATTGCAATTATGTTCTCACTCAACTGGCAGATGGCTCTTCTTGCCCTTTGTCCCGTACCGATTGTTGTTATTATCGCGAGAAAATTCGGTAAAATTGTAGGACCAAAGTACAGAAGACTGTGGAGAAGAAGCTCTTCAATCTCAACAATGCTTTCAGATACAATCCCCGGTGTACGTGTTATCAAGGCTTTCTCAAATGAGCAGTCTGTTATCAACAAGTTTGCAAGATATTGCGATGAATGGAAAAAGGAAGATATGCATGCAGGTCTTTACGCTGCAATTTTCCCCACACTTATCACATTCTTTGTAACCTGCGGTTCACTTCTTATATGGGGTGTAGGCGGTAAATGGGTTATAGACGGTGTTGAGGGCGTGACAGCAGGTATTCTTGTTTCATTCATTTCTTATGCTGCAACTTTCTATAATCCCGTTAACTTCTTTGCAAACCTTTCTGACTCCTATGAAAACGCAATCGCATCAGCAGAAAAGATTCTTGATATCCTTGATGCAGAACCTGAAAGTGATTTCGGTAAGTTCAAGGATGAAGATCCTCTTCAGGGTAAGATTGAGTTCAAGAATGTCAATTTCTCTTTTGATCGTTCAAAGAAAGTTCTCAGCAATATCAATCTTACAATTGAACCCGGTGATATTGTCGGTATCGTAGGTACAACAGGTTCAGGTAAGTCAACACTCATCAATCTCATTATGCGTTATTATGATGACTATGAGGGCGAAATTTATGTTGACGGCAAAAATATCAAAGATATTGATATGAACTATTTCCGTTCACAGATAGGTTTTGTTCAGCAGGAACCTCTTATGTTCCGTGATACTGTTTTCAATAATATCGCATACGGTTGCGGTGATGTTCACGTTGAATCAGTTCTTCACGCAGCAGAAATCGCAAATGCACATACTTTCATTTCAAAAATGCCCGATGCATACGATACAATGCTCGGTGAAAGAGGCGTAGGTCTCTCAGGCGGTGAAAGACAGAGAGTTTCAATTGCAAGAGCTGTTCTTAAGAATCCCGGTATTCTCATTTTTGACGAAGCTACTGCTGCTGTTGACTCTGAAACAGAATTCCTGATTCAGGGTGCCATCGAAAAGCTTATCAGAGGCAGAACAACACTTATGATTGCCCACAGACTTTCAACACTGCGTAAGGCAAACAAAATCGTTGTTGTTGACAAGGGTGAAATTATTGAGTGCGGTCATCCTGATGAACTTCTCAGACGTAAAGGTAAGTACTATAAACTTGTTCAGATTCAGTCTATGAGCGAACAGCTCCTTAAAGAAAAAGAATCTGAAAACTTTGAATAAGGAGGGGCTGAAAGATGATATTAAGATATATTGACGGTCCCGAAGTCCGTATCAGAGTCAAAGATAAGATTTTCATAGACCTTGAATTTTATCACACCGGTGAAAAGTTTGAAGATATGGAAGTCCGAAGAATGTTCCCCGTCAGCGGTAAATATAAATATATTGCCGTTCTTGACAGCGAGGGTAACGAGCAGGCAATGATAAGAGATGTTGATAATCTCGATGCTCAGTCAAGAGAAGCTGTAATAAGCTGTCTTGAAGAGTACTATATGATGCCCAGAATCACAAGATTTATTGAGATGAGTGAAAAGTTCAAAATCTGGATGTGGACTGCAGAAACAGACAAGGGTATTGTAAAGTTTGAAATCAGAAACCATCTCACTGCCGTAAAACCGCTGTTTGACAACCGTGTTCTTATCAAGGATGCAAACGACAACAGATATGAAATTCCCAATCTTCTTGACCTTGATAAAAAGAGTCAGAAGATGATAATTCCCAATCTTTAATTTATAGGAGAATGAAATATGAAACTTGTAATTGCAATTGTAAATAATGACGACAGTATGGCAGTTTCTTCTGCCCTTACAAGACACAAATTCTTTGTAACAAAACTTTCAACAACAGGCGGTTTCCTTATGATAGGTAACACAACTTACCTTATCGGTGCTGAGGATGACCAGGTTGACAAGGTAAAAGAAATTGTTTCAAAGTATTCAAAGAAGAGAACTCACACAGTGAACACAAGCAACTCTTTCGGCTACGGTTTCCAGGACGGAGAAATGGAAAAAGAAGTTACCGTCGGCGGTGCAACAGTCTTTGTGCTCAATGTTGAGAGTATGGATAAATTCTGATAAACAGCAAAAAAGAAGGACTCTTAGCAGTCCTTCTTATAGTATAGAAAACAAAAAAGGACTCGTAAGAGTCCTTAATTTTTATCAACTTATTGATTAAGCAACAGTTTCTGTGACGAATTCTTCATCACAGCAGGAGCAGGAAACATAGTTCTCTTCTGTGTTACCGATTTTCTGTTTCTTTTCCATAAACTTTGTAACAGCAACATAAACTGCAGCTGCAGCTGCGGCAATAGCAGCAACGATTGCTAAAATCTTCAAAAACTTTTTCATGGAGAACCCATCCTTCCGTTGATAAAATAGATTGTTTGCTTTAACTAAACGGATTAGCCGTTTGACTTGTTAAGCTTAACTGCAAGAGCTGACTTTTTACGAGCAGCGTTGTTCTTGTGAAGAAGTCCCTTAGCTGCTGCCTGGTCGATCTTCTTTTCAGCTGCCTTAACTACGTCTGCCTTGTCAGCTGCGTTTGTATCAATAGCAACAACAGCCTTCTTGATAGCTGTCTTGAGAGCTGTGTTAGCTGACTTGTTACGCTGTGCCTTTGTCTGATTAACGATTACACGCTTCTTTGCGGATTTAATATTGGGCATTACTGTGCACCTCCTTTGTGTCTATACGGTATATTATAATATCACGAACGTCAAAAAAAAGCAAGATATTTTGAAAAAAATATAAACATTTTTTGCATAAAAATCATAATAAATCACATACTTTTTATGGTGATTTTTTTGGATTACAGAACAGACCTTGCCATTGAACGAGGATTAAACAATAATAATGAGGTTTTGAAAGGTGTAGAGCAGTACAGACGGGGAAACAGAGTTTCTGTTGTAACAGAAATCAGAATAACCGATGAAGACGGTGAAGAGGCTGTAGGAAAGCCTAAGGGGCGTTATATCACTGTTGAAGTACCGTCGTTTTCCTCAGATTTTGAACTGCTTGACGGCAGACTTGATATGCTTGTAAAAGAAATAAGAAGTCTTATTCCCGAAGAGGGGACTGTGCTTGTTGTGGGACTCGGCAACAGAGAGCTTACTGCAGATGCACTCGGTCCTGAATTCGTCGACGGGATTTTTGTGACACGGCATATCGGCAAAGAGCTGTCTCTTTCAATGGGGTTCAATTCTCTGAGACCCGTTGCCGCAATAGCTCCCGGAGTGCTCGGTAAAACGGGTATAGAGGCATTTGAAATCATTGAGAGTGTTACAGAAAAAATAAAACCCTCTTGTATTGTGGTTGCAGACGCTCTTGCAGCACTTGATATTTCAAGACTCGGCAATACTGTTCAGCTTTCGGATACGGGTATTTCTCCCGGCTCAGGTGTAGGTAACAGACGCAAAGAGATAAGTGAAAAAACACTGGGTATCCCTGTTATTGCTATTGGTGTCCCGACTGTTATAAGTGCATTTACCGTGGCTGAAAATCTTCTTGAAGAGCTTGATTATTCCGTAGACCTTTCTCAGGCAGAAAAATATAAAGAATACATCGTTGCATCACGTGAGGCAGATCTTATCACAAAGCGTGCGGCACGGCTGATTTCTCTCGGTGTGAATCTTGCATTACAGCCTTCTGTTTCACCCCGTGAAATGGCAATTCTTAATATATAATGAAAAACGGGCATATCACTTGTTTGTGATTTGCCCGATTATTCTGATTGATTTTATCAATATTCAGCAATGCGGATAACTGATTCAACGTTAAGACCGCAAACAGCGTTAATTTCTGCCTTGAGAGCGCCTTCAGCAGCAGGATTTGTTACGAAAGCAATTTCATCTGCAGGAGCATTTTCACGGCTGAGAACGTGCACAGCGCCGATTTTTTCATTAAGAGCTTTAATAACAGCCTGCTTGTCTGCAGCAGTACCTCTTACATAGAGCGCTGTAACTGCATTGTTGTAATCTGCAACATAATTTTCTTCTGCATCTGCCCAACCGAAGTTCTTTTTCTTTTCGATATGTTTTGCAGCGTCAATAACGTCTGCAACAACAGCAGAAGCTGTGGGAAGCTTACCTGCACCCTTACCGTAGAATACAACATCACCTGTTGCATCACCTCTTACAAGTACAGCGTTGAATACATCATCAACACCTGCAAGCTGGCTGTGACGTGCAACAAAAGAAGGACCTACAGTAACATTTATCTGACCGTTGTCAAGTTTCTTTGCTGATGCAATAAGCTTGATAACACCGCCCCATGATGCAGCGTAAGCAACATCACCGAGAGTGATTTTTCTGATACCTTCTGTATGAACTGATTCAGGGTATACGTGCTTGCCGAAAGCAAGAGCTGAAAGGATACAGATTTTTCTGCATGAGTCGTGACCGTCAACGTCTGCTGTGGGATCTTTTTCTGCATAACCGAGCTCCTGAGCCTTTTTGAGGGCATCTTCAAAGCTCTGATTTTCTGTGATCATCTTTGTGAGGATGTAGTTTGTTGTACCATTGAGGATACCTGCAATGCCGTCAATTTCATTTGCAGCAAGGCACTGAGTAATAGGTCTGATGATGGGGATACCGCCGCCTACACTTGCTTCAAAGAGGAAGTTTACGTTCTTTTCCTCAGCAATTGTAAGAAGTTCAAAACCGTGCTGTGCAACAAGCTCTTTGTTTGATGTTACAACGCTCTTGCCTGCAAGAAGAAGCTTCTTTACGAAGTCATAAGCAAAGGTAACGCCACCCATTGTTTCAACAACAATTTCAACTTCGGGATCATCAAGAATAATGTTGAAATCCTTGATGATCTTATCCTTATAAGGACTTTCGGGAAATTCTCTTATATCAAGAATATACTTGAGATCAAGAGAGTCCTGCATACTTTTTTTGACAATGCTGTCGTGGTTTTTGTCGAGAAGTTCTGCCACGCCTGAGCCGACAGTTCCGAATCCCATAACCGCTACATACATTTGTTTCATCTCCTTTATTTGAACACACTTTATTTAACATTTTTAATTTTTTTCATCATTTTTGTGAATGTATCTGCAATACCGTAAGCCGTATTAATGCCGAGGGAGTTTGTTTCGGGGTAATGATTTCTTCCGAATTTGTCCTTAGGCTCATTAATGAACGGAAGTGTCGGGTGAAGCAGATAATCATTCGGTGTGAGGATATAACCTATCTCACCGTTTGCTAGACCGAAAACAAGAAGATTTTCGTCTTCTGCAATTTCGCAAAGAGGCTTGGGGTTGATTTCAGGTGAAGTGTCGGTTGAGGACTCTTCTTTTGAAAGATAACCGCCGTAAGCAAGCTCAGGGAAAAGTTCACCTGGAAGCAGCAACATATTCAGCTCACCGAACTGAATGTATGAAAGCTCTGTTTTCATTCCGAGTCCGAGTTTTCCTTGTCCCGTTGCTATGATTTTTTCAGGAATTATCCTGACTTTTGATACTGCCCAGAAAACAGGGTTGTCACAGTTAAGATAAATTTCCTGTCTGAGAATGTTTATTTTCGGGGTCAGCATTTTTTCTTCTTTTATATCACAAATAATTTCGCCCAGTCTCTGACCTGTTTTCAGGGTGGAAATTATATTGTTTTTATCCATCGGATTCATACAGATTCCGCCGATTGCGCCTGCAAAATACATCATTTCGGCATTTGCTGTTTCCGCAATATATTTTGCCGCATAGCAGGGGAAGTCTGCACTAACAAGTGAATTGATTCCTTCAAGTGATTCGGGGTGTGATGCAAAATTTATAAGGTATATATCTTTTGAACCGTCATCGGGTGAAAATCTGAGACGTGTAACTTTGTCTGACACCACATGAGGAGGTCTTGGAGCACGCTGTGCATCTTTGTCTGCTTTACCGTAGCCGAGATATATCTGACCGTTGCCTCTGTTTTTATAGGCTTCGTGGACGGCATTTACAACAGAACTGAAAAGCTTTTCCATAAAAGCAGGGTCTCTGCCTGAGCGGGGAAGAGGTCCCCACATACCCATTGTATCAATTCCGGCGTGTGTATGTGTTGAACAGATATTTATGCTTCTGCAACCTGTGATTGTTTTGAAATCTGAAAGTCTGTTTCTGATTTTTTCAACATCAACACCGAAGAGTCCTACACAGTCAACGGATACCAGTACAATTCCGCCTCTGCCTGAATTGTCATCAATCCATAGTGCCTTTGCCATCATGTTGTCAAGCACACCTGCGGCAGGATTGTTTATTCTGTAACCTGCAATATAGTAGTTTTTTTTCTTGTTGGGTATTTTTTCATCGGGTATAATTGCCGTTTTTGCAAAGCCGAATGTAAATTTTTCAGCCGGTGCAGAATCGGTTACATCAAAAGTACCTTCGGGAAGTGAGGGGGGATTTTTTTTCTGATATTTCCGATGTGCATTGTTTTTAACAAGCGAAGTTGCTGTTTTGAGAAGTGCAGATGAAATTTCCATATTAAAAATCCTTTATAAGTTTTCAAGTTTTGCAGCGCAACGTAGAATTTTTCTTGCATCTGAAGCATCAATCAACATTGTATTGTTCAGATCTCCTGCAGTGAGCTGTTTTTCTGTTGCTTTTTCAAGCTGAGCGGAAATTCTGAGCGCCGTTCTTGCATCATCAGCCAGAATATCACCGTCACCGTTAAGGTCACCGGGACGATAACGTTTATCCTCTGCTACCACAAACATTCCTGTTGCATCTGTTTCACTAAGAAGCATATTCATTTCTCGCTGACTTTCAATGAGAGTGAGATTTGCTTTGGAATCAAGTGCATAGAGTTTACAGAATCTTGCTTCAAATCCTTCGCAGGGGAAAAAGTAATTCAAAGGCATTTCAGGAGTATATGGTTTGTTTCTTCGCATAAGTGCAGTGTTGTAGATTCTGAAATTTACAGAATCACCGAGCTTTTCCTTAACTTTGTCAATTGCAGAGCCGCTTACTATTTCGTATGCGGACAGCGTTAAGTCCGTGGGGATTCCTGATCCGAAGGGTATAAGAACAGATATATTTGTTGAATCACTTGTTATAATTGTGAGTTTGTTGATTTCAACAGTCACGATTATTGTTTCTGATTCAATACCGTATCTTACATATCTGAGTGAAAACTCTGTAGTTTTGTCAAATACAAATTCACCGCCCGTTTTACTGAGCATATGCGTTGTCAGAAAATTATCAGTACTGTATTCGTAATAATCAATTGAATCAAGCATATATGACGGTGTTTTGATTGTAAGAGTTTTTGTATAATCGGTATTCGGTGTGACAGTTACCCAATCAGGAGCGGGGAGTTTGTCATAACCGTTTGCTGTAGCAGTGCAAAGAGACATCATTATAATAATGAGAAGTATTGAAGAAATGATTCTTTTCATATTGCACCACCTTTTTATTGATTAGTTGTTATAACCGTTTGGATTATTTTTCTGCCATCTCCAGGTGTCTTCACACATTTTTCTTACGTCTCTTTCAGCCTTCCAGCCGAGAATATCAAAAGCTTTCTGTGCATTTGCGTAAGAATATGCAACGTCACCTGCTCTGGGTTCAACAATTTTATAGGGAACGGGAACACCGTTTGCTTCTTCAAAAGCCTTTACAAGACCGATAACACTTACACCGTTGCCTGTGCCGAGGTTGAAAATTTCAACACCTGTTCTGGGTAATGCAAAGTCAATAGCTTTTACATGACCGAGTGCAAGGTCAACAACATGAATGTAGTCTCTTACGCCTGTGCCGTCGGGAGGGTCATAGCAATCACCGAAAACACTGAGGAATTCTCTCTTGCCTACAGCAACCTGAGAGATATAAGGCATAAGGTTGTTGGGGAATGTGGGAGCTTCACCGATAAGACCGCTTTCGTGAGCACCGACGGGGTTGAAGTAACGAAGGAGAACAAGACTCCATTCATTATCTGCATTGTAGATATCTTTAAGAATATTTTCAATATAAAGCTTTGTTGTGCCGTAGGGATTTGTTGTTGTGCCGGTTTTCATTGTTTCAACAAAAGGAACTTTGTTTTCTTCACCGTAAACTGTTGCTGATGATGAGAATACCATCTTCTTGCAGCCGTTGTTTCTCATAACATCAACAAGAGTGAGTGTGCCTGTGATGTTGTTGTCATAATATTCCCAGGGCTTCTGACATGATTCGCCAACAGCCTTGAGACCTGCAAAGTGAATAACTGCTTCAATTGAATTTTCAGCAAAAACTTTTTCAAGTCCTTCTCTGTCACGGATATCACATTCATAATATCTGAAATCTTTGCCTGTTATCTTTTTAACTCTTTCAAGAGATTCGTTGCAGCTGTTTGAATAGTTATCGATTACAACGATATCCTTTCCTGCATTGAGAAGTTCAACACAAGTATGTGAACCGATGTAACCTGCACCGCCTGTAATAAGAATTGACATAATTTTCACCTTTCTTTATAGATATTGTCCGTTATATATTATTGTAAAACAGGGAGATTTGACATTGTAACGCATAATTTTGTCACGGAATGTCATGCCTGCCGCTTCGCTGAATGTTCTGTTGCCTATCTGCATTGATGAAACGTAACCGATGTTTTCGTTAACAGAGTCATCGTGGCTGAGGATTTTTATCCATTGTGACGGGTCGTCAGGCAACACGATGGATGAGTCATATCTCTGAATGTATTCTTTGATAGCTGCAGGAGTGTATGCTGTAGCCTCAATGTAACCTTTTGTGTAGCAATCATAGTAAGATGCTGTATCGTAAAGGTAAGACATATCTCTGCTTGTGCTGCCCCATACTTCCTGATATGTTGCTGCAACACCTGCTGAGCATGCGGAGTAATACGCGTAGGGTACTTTTCCGTTATAAAGCATATACTGACCTGCAATTTCCGCTGCAACTCTTTTTACGTCATCTCTGCAGGATGAATATGAGTTGACGTAAGAACAACCGCTTACGGAATAGTTGCTGAATTTCATATTTGTGTAAGCTGCAACAGCCTGAGCTTTAAGCGCATTTATATCAAGCGCATCGTTTTTGTTTGTTATTCCTGAAATTTCCTGCTGAACGATTCTTGCAAGCATTTCAACCGTGTCAACATTTTTGCCCGCACATTTAACTGTGGCAGGGTATTGTTCTTTCATTATTGAAACGCCACGGTAATAATGCTGAATAATCTGTACATAGGAATAACCTGCTCTTGCAAGACCAACGGCACCCCATTGGCTCATACCAACACCGTGTCCCCAGCCGAAAGAGATGACTATGAATGTGTCACGCATCTGCATTACCTGAGAGAGGTCAGGGTAGATATACATTTTCTGGTTGCTGATAACATTGTAGGCACCGTTTTCGCTGATAACGGGAACTGTTCCCGTTGAAGTGAAATTATTACCTACAAGAGGAGTTGTTGTCGGTTCGGGTTCGTTATCGTATTTTATGATAACCGAAGCAGTCATAAGTGATGTTGCGATATGAACATCTTCTGCGGTGATTTTTCCGTCAGAATTCATGTCTGCTTTAAGAAACATCTCCGACGAAACAATCGGTTCTGTTCCTGTCGCCATATTTGCAATTTTTTGTATGTCGGTATATGAAATGATTCCGTCAGAATCAATATCTGCCCTCTGTATTCTGACCGGAAGTCTGAAACCTGATGTTACAGCCGATGTGATTACAGATAACATCAGCGGAACAGCAATCAGAATTCTGCCCAGAACTCCGATAAGTTTGTAATTGATTTTTCTTTTCATCTTTTAAGAGAAAAACGGCAGATTCGAGAATGAAACAGCTACGTATGTAAGGAAAAATGCTGCTGCAAAAAGAACTATATAAAGAGCAATGTTTCCGCCGTGGATTACGGGAGTGGGACTTATGTGTCTTATCTCATCTTTTGTTAAAATGGGAGTCTGTGAGATTTCGTGAGCCAGCATAAGGAAGAATTCCGTAACAACTGTTGTCATAAAATCATCGTGTGACTCATCATCTATGGAAGAAAGAGTTCTGATTGTGGCAGTTTTTCTGTTTGAAATTGTTATTGTAACAGAGAAGTTGCCGTTTTCGTCAGGCTCTTCCTCGAGGATTGTTGCACCAAACTGGCATTCATAGTATTCTGCAGCCTTTATTGCTGAAATACGGCCTTTTGAATCTTTATCCTGTTTTTCGTTGTAAGGTGCAAAAGAAATATAGTCATTAAAACAATCAATCTGTTTGCCTGCGTGAGCAATGTATTTGCAGAAAGGAGTGTTTGCAATTGCAATCTGTACTTCTGTTGCCTGAAGACGTGTTCTGAGGATTTCTGCGGCATAGGCAGTTTCAAAATCATTGAAAGAGGGGAGATATGCACCGTAAACTCTGCTGATATAGGGAAAAACATACTTTTTCATTGTAATGAAAGTTCTGTCTTCTGATAAGGGTACGAAGAAGATGCACTGTGATTTTGATCTTACTGCAAAACCGGGAAAAAGACCGTCTGTAAGCGCAAAGGGTGATGCGTTCTTTGGAACAAGCGCGTGCATCATATATCTTTCGGGATTCTCCATTGACTGAATTTTTTCAAGAATTTCTTCAGAATGGATCATTTCAAATTTGAATGCTTTGCAGATTGTTCTTTTTGCTTCGTGATAAATTCTCTCGTCAGCAAAAAGAAGAACCACATTGTTTGTTCTGAGTGAACCTGCAATTTCTGACATACCGCTCTGAACAGTACTGTAAACTGCAGTTGAAGAATCTTCTGCACCTGTAACAGAGCTTATTGCGTGTGTTACAACACTTTCGAGTCTCTGAAAAGAGGGATTATTTGTATCTGCAAAAAATATGGATTTGATTTTCATTTAACAAGCCTCATCATAAATTATTGGGGAACCCACTGGTATGAGTTAGCGAAAGGATTTCTCATATTGTGTTCGCTGTACCAGATCTGGGGGTATCTTACATTGTCATTTGCAACTGCTTTTGAGGTGTCAACAGTTGTGCTTTCACCATCTCTTACAAGTCTGCCGATCACAGCAAGTCTTCCCATTTCTGATTGTTTGATTTCATATGAACATGTTGAAAGAGTGATAAGTTTGTCGTCTTTATTGATATCGACACCTGTATCATACAGCTTTCTTTCATCAAGTGCTTCAATAAATGTTTCAAAGTTTTTGTTTGAGCCGAAGTGAGATATATTATAATTGAAAAGATATCCGTTATCACCTGACGGATAACCGTTTGTGATAATTACGGCATAAACTTTGAAGTAATAATCTTTATAAAGAGTACTGTACTGAATAACGGGTGATTCTTTGAAACCGTCAATTGTATAATACTTTTCGAGCTGTGCAAAGGATAATCCGTCCATCATATTGTGACCGTAAATTGTATTGTTCTTGTCAAGAGATGAACCTGTGTTATATTTTTCAAGATACGGTGTGCCGTATTTGTCATACTTCTTATAGAAATTCTTTCTCAGATAGTAATCTTCACCGGACTGATCTCTGTCTGACGGAGTATGCATAACGGGAGTATCGATATTTGTATTGTCAATTTTGAGCCAGCCTGCAAAATCCTGATTCTTGCCGTAAAGCTCTGCCCATTTGATATTCATACCTTCAGGGAACACAACATTGGGATATTTTGCTTTTATTGCTGCCCATTGTGCTTCAAGCGCTGCAGCATCATCTGTTGTAACTGATTCGGGAATATCACTTTTGAGCTGTTCTTTAAGTTCATTTTCATTCTGATGTTTAAGGTAATTATCAATAAAGAAAACAAAACAGATTATAACAAGAATTGCCGAAGTGTTCATAATGATCTTTCTGAAAACTTCTTTAACAGAATCACCTTTCCAGGGAATAAAAGATTTGAAAACAGCTTTTACTTTTTCACCGGCGCTTTTTTCATAATGCATATGAGTACGTTTCTTTTCAGCTTCCTGATTCAGGGCAACGAGTCTGTCCTTGTCTGCAGTGAGCTGTGTTTCGGGTGTAGCTGTTGTTTCTTTTACGGGTTCAGCCTTTTTTCTTGTATATTCTCGGGCAAAGTTGTTTACGTCGTCACGTTTAATTGCTTCTTTGCTGCTTGCTACGTGTTTTACATAAGGCTGACTGCCGAAACCTCTTGAACCTTTTTCTGTTTTCTGAAGTTCTGCATTTCTTCTGCGTTTTTCTGCAATTGATTCAGTTTCTGTTTCAGAATAAATAACACGTCTGCCTTCAGGCCCCATAGGTATACTCTGATTCACTTTATATTCAATCTTGATTGATGCTGTGGGATCATTTACATCGTATACGATTCTGGGGGTTCTTGCAGGAGTACTTCTTACGGGAGAATGCGCTGTTCTGTTGTCGGAAGTGTTTTCGGTAACTGATGAAACACCGTATTTCTTTGATAACATTTCAAGATCTGAACCTGATTGTGATATGTTATTCTGATTGTTCATCTGATCTGACATATTATCATCCTTCCGTAAAATTTTTTATTATCAGAGTTCAGGCACCCATTTAGATGCATTTCTCCAGGGGTTTGTTCCTCCGAATACATCGTAGTAAAGCTGAGGATAGCGTACATTATCATTGAGTGTTGCAAGTGAGGTGTCAACAGTTTCGCTTTCACCTTCACGCACAAGTCGTGCAACAACTACAAATCTTGCATTTTCAAGAGCACCGTTTCTGTCAAAGAAATATGTGCAGGTTGAAAGTGTTATGATTTTATCTGAGGGCTGCACATCAACACCTGTGTGAATGTAGCTTCTCTGCTGAAGTTCTTCATAATATTTTACAAAACTGTTGTCGCTGAATTTTGCGGCAATATAGTAGAATAAGTAATTTTTGTTGCCGGCTTTGTCACCTGTTGATTCTCCGTTTGTATGGAATGCGCCGATGACTTTCCATTTGTAATCTTTATAAAGAGTGTTGAACTCAATAACGGGTGACTGTTTGAAAAATTCAAGGTCCTGATAATTGTGGAGTTCATCAAAAATCAGTTTGTTGTCAAAATTATGACCGTATATTGTTGTGTTCTTTGTGAGGTTGAGAGGGTCGCAGTTCATATCCATAAACAGCGTACCGTATTTTGTGTAAGTATCATAGTTATCGTGCTTGAGATAATATGAGTTGTTTGAACACTTGTAAACGGGCATATCTATGCTTGTGCCGGGTACTGTGAGCCAACCTACAAAGTCCTGATTCTGTGCATAAAGACTCTTATATTTTTCCTGAATGTTTGCAGGGAATTCAACATCGTAAACTCTTGGTTCTGTGAAAGGAGAGTCAAGTGATGCGCTTATGGTGTTTTCAGGGATTGATGCCTGAGTCTGAGGGTTTTGGATAGCTTCATTTTCTTTGCTGCCCTTTCCGAGGAAGAGGAACAGAATGCTGGAAATAAGCAATACAGCACTAAGTATAATAAGAATTATGAAAATTACATTGAATTTTTTCTTATCTCCGTCTTTTTTGACTGAATTGTTTTCAGGAATAACAACAGGAATATCGTTGGCTGCTTCTTCGTCAGCTTTGATCTGTTCTTTAATCTGTTGCTGTTCGATTTCTGTTTTCTGCTGATTGTAAACTGCGCTGAACACGTTTTCTGTCTGTTTGGGAGCACCGCCTGTTCTTGCAATCGGCTGATTTCTTATGTTTTTATTTTCTTCCATCTGTCGGTTCACCATCCTGTTCATCGAGAACGCTGCAAAGAAGCTTCAATGCTTCGTTTGCTGCAGAGTTTCTGTTGTTTTCTCTGATATTTACATCAAAAGTATTGTTGAGTTTTTTTGTAATGATTTTTCCTGCAAAGTTTACTGCAATCCAGATAAGACCTACAGGCTTGTTTGTATTGTCTGAAAGGGGACCTGCAATACCGCTTACTGCAATTGAAACGTCTGCGCCTGACACTTTCAATGCGCCCTGAGACATTTCTCTGACAGTTTCTTCGCTTACCGCACCGTAGCAGGAGAGTGTCTCGCTCTTTACACCGAGAATATATTGCTTTATCTCATTGGAATAAGATACAATTCCGCAGCCGAAAACAGAAGAAGCACCGCTGACATCAGTTATCATTTTTGATATAAGACCACCTGTGCATGATTCCGCTGTAGTGAGAATCAAACCTTTTTGTCTGAGACGGGCAACAGCCTGTTGTGCATAATCTGTCATAACGTTTATACCACACATTTCAGATAATAATAAACTCAATATAGTATATCACAAAATAATTGTAAAGTACAAGTATTTATTATAAAAATAAATAAGAAATATATAGTAATATTTTATTGTATTATGTGCACTTTAACGAGAATTAAAAAAATGTTTCAGTGCACAAAAAAAAGAGCCGGATAACCGACTCTTTCAAAAATGTAAATTCAATTAGTCTTCACGTTTTTTTACAGAAACAACTGCGATACCTGCCATCATAACTGCTGCTGCAGCGAAGATGCCGATTGAAGAATCACCTGTCTGGGGGATTGAATCGGGAATATCATCATAGTTGTTGTCCTGATCGGGAGTTGTTGTAACTTCGTTACAGTTGCAATCAGGACCGCATGTGCAGTTTGCACCGCATTTGCAGTTTGCACCGCAAGCGCAACCGCCTGAAGGAGTTGTTACGTCTGTGCAGGGTTTGTTGCAGATTTCACAATCTGTGCAACCGCAAGTGCCGCCGCATGAACCGTCGCAGGGCTTGCCGATGATGTCGTCAGCAACACCTGTGAATGCGTCGAGAATCTTAGCAGGATCGAATACTTCAAGGTAGAGAGCATTCTGGATATCCTTCATAAGAACCTTACCGAACTTGAGCTGGCTACCGCCGAGGTTGTGGAAGAAACCGATTGAGTAGATGTTGAATTCGTGCCACATACCTGCTGCAGTGGAGTAAACAGCATTGCCGTGCTTGTAGTACATTGTGCTGTCTTTTGATGTGTACTTACCTGAAGTAAGAACAGCACCTTCGTTGGGAAGACCGTCAGCCATAACAACAACGTGCTTTGTAGCATCTGCATTACCGTACTTTTCGTTGACATCCTTAACTGACATAAGAGCATCATACATAGCTGTGCTGCCCTTTGCTGTGAAGCCGTCAATGATACCTGCAAGTGTTTCGTAGTTGGTTGAGAAAGAGTTTGTTGTTACTTTTGTGCCGTAAGTGATAATTGCGATTCTGTTATCACCTGTGGAATCTTCAAGCATAGTTTTGCAGAACTGCTTAGCAGCAGTTTTGAGGTTTTTGATGGGGGTTCCGCTCATACTGCCTGATACGTCAAGCACAAGATAAATGTCTCTTGCTCCCTGGAACTTTGTAATTGTGTCACCGGCTGATTCGGAGCTGTTGAGGCAACAATTACATTTTACCTGAGTTGTTTCTGCTGCAGCAAAACAAGCCATAGCTGTGAATGCAAGCATGATTGCAAGAACAACAGATACGATCTTTGTAAATGTCTTCATAAAAAATTCCTCCATTTATAAAATAATATGTGATCGCTCACAGTAATTATAATAGCATTAAGTGATATTGTCAATATTTTTTTTGTTTGTTTTCTAATGTTAAAAAGCTGTTAACAAAAAATGTTGTAAATAAGTGTTGAAGTTTTGAATAAAAGCAGATATAATATTTATTAAATCTAAAATATTGATACGGAATGATGAAAGTGGAAAAAGTTAAAATCATAATCGGCGGTACACCTTATACTGTAGCAACTGATAATGGTGCTGCGTATGCGGTTGAACTCGCAACAGAAATAGAAAATAAAATCAATGCTATTATGAAGTCAGGTCATCTTATTGCACCTTCTCAGGCAACTGTGCTTGCACTTCTCGATTATGCCGATGAAGCAAGAAAACTCAGCGCAGAAAACGAAAATATGCGTCATCAGCTTAAGGAATATCTCGCAGATGCCGCACAGGCAAAGAGCGAAAGAGATATGCTCAGAAGAGAAATTGCAAAAATAAAAAAGGGCACCGGTGAATTCTGATGGAAACGCTGAAAATCAAAAAACTCAGAGAAAATGCCGTAATTCCTATGAGAGCAACATCAGGCAGCGCAGGTATGGATCTTTATGCCTGCATTGATGAGCCCGTTACTGTAAATCCTCACGAGTGCGTAAAAATCCCCACAGGCATTGCAATTGCTTTGCCTTCACCTCTTTACGGAGCGTTTATTTTCGCAAGAAGCGGTCTGTCAATCAAACACGGTGTTGCACCTGCAAACTGTGTCGGAGTTGTTGATAGTGATTATCGAGGTGAAGTCATTGTAGGCCTTGTAAACCAATATAATGAACCTTATACCATCGAGCCTCAGGAACGAGTTGCACAGATGGTAATAATGCCAGTCAGCCTTATGCCTGTTGAAGAATGTGATGTTCTTGATGAAACAGAGCGTAAAGACGGCGGTTTCGGTTCAACGGGAAAGAAGTAAAATTATGTACAAGATTAATCCATCCTCATATTCGTCGGTATTTGTTATGCCGACAGAAATAGCAGACAAGCATCTTCGTATGGCGGGAAAAGCCCAGCTGAAGGTGCTTTTGTGGCTGTACAGAAATCCGATGACACCATTTGATCTTGCCGTTGTAAGCAGAGAAACAGGCATTCCCACAGATGAAATCGATGATGCAATGCTTTATTGGATTCAGTCAGGTCTTGTGTCAAAAGAAGGTGAATCATCACCCGTTGTTCCTGTTCAGACTGTCACAGAGCATAAAGCTGCGGCATTCAACACTCCTGCTGCTCCCGTTCAGAAAAAAGAAGAAAAACTTCAGGAAGAGCCTGTTTACATAAAACCCTCTGTGCGTGATGTTGCAAGAAGGCTCAGCGAATCTCCCGAAATTGCTGAACTTTTCAATGAAGTTCAGGAGGTTTTCGGTAGAACTCTCGGTCAGGACGCGCAGGGCAATCTTCTTATGCTTCACGACCATTACGGTCTTTCTCCCGAAGCTATTGTAATGCTTTGCAGTTATGCAAAAACAGTCGGCAAACAGGGTGCTCTTGCTTACATAATGCAGATGGGCAAAGGCTGGGCAGATGAGGGTATTCTTGATTTTGAATCTGCAAGCCGCAAAATTGCACGTCTTGAAACAACTCACGGAGTGTGGGATGAATTCAGAGTGCTTACGGGAATTGAAAATCCCCGTCCCACAGCAAAACAGTCAGAAATGCTTGAAATCTGGACAAATGACTACGGTTTCAGTGTTGATATAATCTATTATGCATACGAAAAGACTGTTGAGAAAAAAGGAAAAATCAGTTACGGTTATATGAACGGTATTCTTCGTTCATGGTCTGAAAACGGATATAAAACAATTGCTCAGATTGAGCGTGCGGCAACTGAATTTGCTCAGGGTGTTGCAGAAAAGCAGGCCACAAAAAGCAAAGAACAGTCTGTCAGCGGACAGAATCCGTCATACGATATAGAACTCGCAATGAAGAGAAGTCTTGCGCTTGACCCGGCAAAGACAAAAAGAGGGAAGTGATAATTTTGGCATACAGAAAAGAATTGTATGAACTTGCAAAACAGACAATAGACGGCAGACGACTTGCAGCTGAAAATGAAGCAGAAATACGTACGACTATTGTTTCTGCAAAAATTCCTGAAATTGCATTGCTTCAGAGTAAAATGAAACAGTCTGCATACGGTGTACTCAAAGTTATCGGAATGGGTGCAGATGCGGCTGCTTACATAGAAAATCTCCGTCAGGAAAATCTTTCTGCGCAGGAAAGAATCAAATCTCTGCTCAAAGAAAACGGGTTTGAAGAGAAATTCCTTGAACCTGATTATACCTGCAAAAACTGTAACGACACAGGTTTTGTTGACGGCAGACTCTGCAGTTGCCATATAGAATTGCTTAAAAAATATGCAGCAGAGCAGATTTGCAGAAATTCAAATCTCAAGCTTGCATCTTTTGATGAATTCAGCCTTGATTATTACAAGGATTCAGCGGATAATCATGCTATTATGAATCGCAATTTTGAATTCTGCAAAGTTTATGCAGAGAATTTTGACCTTGATTCATACAGCCTTATGCTTACCGGTTCAACAGGTCTCGGTAAAACACACCTTTCACTTGCAATTGCAAAAACCGTGCTTGAAAAAGGTTATAATGTCGTTTACGGCTCAGCACAGAAGCTTTTTACTGCAATAGAAAGAGAACATTTCGGCAGAGCAGACGAGCCTGACGGTACAACAGAAGATATGCTCACAGAATGCGATCTCCTGATTCTTGATGACCTTGGTGCAGAGTTTTCAACAAGCTTTACCGTTGCGGCTGTCAATAATATACTTAACAGCAGAATTCTTGACAGCAAACCCACAATCATAAGCACAAATCTTTCACTTGAAGAGCTTCAGAAGAGATATACTGAAAGACTTGCGTCAAGAATTATCGGTGAATATCAGATTCTTTCTTTTGTGGGTAAAGATATCAGACAGCAGAAAAACGGAATTTAACGAGGTGTTTTATGTATAACCTTACAGATATCAATACAATAAAACGTGTTATGTCCCGTCACGGTGTTACATTTTCAAAGGCGCTCGGGCAGAATTTTATTATCGATCCCGAAGTATGCCCTGAAATTGTAAGACAGTCAGGTGTTACCGAAGAAGACGGTGTTCTTGAAATCGGTCCCGGTGTAGGTGTTCTTACTCAGGAGATTGCAAAAAAGGCAAAAAAACTCGTTGCGCTTGAACTTGACACAAGACTTATTCCCGTGCTCGGTGATACACTTGCAGATTTCAGCAATGTTGAAGTTATTAATGCCGATGTTATGAAAACAGACCTTGAAAGGCTCTTTGATGAGAGTTTTGCAGATTGCAGAAATATTCACGTCATTGCAAATCTTCCTTACTATATTACTTCTCCAATTATAATGATGCTTCTCGAAAGCCGTCTGCCTATAAAGGCAATAACCGTTATGGTGCAGAAAGAAGCAGGAGAGAGACTCTGTGCCGAAGTAGGATCAAGAGATGCAGGTGCGGTTTCTGTAGCTGTCAATTATTACTCTGAGTCAGAGGAGCTTTTCTTTGTGCCCAGAGAGTCGTTTATGCCTTCTCCCAATGTTGACAGCGAGGTTATAAAACTTACTGTCAGAGAAAATCCCGAGATTTCTCCCACAGACGAAACATACTTTTTCAAGGTTGTGAAAGCTGCTTTTTCACAGAGAAGAAAAACAGCGGCAAACGGTCTGTCTTCAGGTCTCGGAATGGCTAAAAACAAGATTTTTGAAGCACTTGCAAATGTCGGACTCGAAACAAATGTAAGAGCTGAAAAACTTACAATGGAAGAAATGTTCAATCTCAGCGAAGAGCTTTACAGAATGAGGTGATTGTATGGAAAAAGGTAAATTTATCGTAATAGAAGGTCTTGACGGCTCAGGCAAAACAACTCAGACAAATATCATCACAGAAAAGCTCAGAGCAAAGGGTATCAATGTTATAAATCAGGCAGAGCCTACACCTCACGAATTCGGCAGAATGTGCCGTGAAGTGCTCGGCGGCAGAAAAAAGGTTACAAAGAGTCAGTTTGCTCTTCTTTTTACTGCAGACAGAATTGACCATAATGTCAATCCCGAAGACGGCATAAATATGCACATCGGCAAAGGTGATACAGTTATATCAGACAGATATTATTACTCAACTCTCGCTTATCAGGGTGTTGATGTTGGTCTTGATTGGCTTATGAGTCTCAATCTCGGCTGTGAAGACATCAGAAAACCTGACCTTTTCATTTTCCTTGACCTTCTCCCCGAAAAGAGTATGGAAAGAATCAATGCAAACAGAAGTGAAGATGAAATTGAGATTTACGAAACAGAAGAATATCTCACAAGCATCAGAAAGCGTTTTTATAACGTGATTGATTCACTCAAAGAAAGTGAAAATATTGTTGTAATCAATGCAGACGGCACAGTTGATGAAGTTGCCGCGCAGATTGAAAAGGCAGTTATGTCACTTTATTGATTTGTATTTAAGATATAGCAAAACGGACTCAGATTTCTGAGTCCGTTTTTGTTATGTATAATCATTAAGGCTGTGCTGTTTTGTGGGGAACATTCTCTGTGACAGCAGCAATGAGTTCATCTGCTGAAATTACTTCAACACCGTCATCAAGCTGACTTACGAAATATGCAAGGTCGTCAGTTCCTACTGACCAGGGGTGAACATTGATAACAGAATAACCACTGATTGAATTGATATCAGCAGGGTAGTTGTTTACAATTTCAGCCTGTTCCCTGAGCCATTCGTTTGTAACATCTTCTGCATTACCTGTGGGTGACCAGAGTGAAAGACGCACACTTACAAACGGTTTGTCATCTGCAAAGTAAACTTTGCCTTTGCCCCCTTCATATTTTGAAGGGTCAATCTGGAGAATACCACCGTTTATATTGTCATATCTTGCAAAATAGCTGAGTTTGTTTTCATAAATTAAATCGGGCAGATCAAGGGGCTTGTCAAGAAGAGTCATTGTTGTGAGACCGGAACTGAGCATAGCTGCTGCAGTTTTGTCTGAGTAAGAAACAAGGTCATTTGCAGACATTTTTGAGATTCTTGAATAACCCACACCTGAAGGACCTGTTATAAGAGAACAGTTGCCCATATTTTCGGTGGTCTTTTTTACTGCCACGGGTGAAAATTCATTCATAAGGGGAGCAAAAGTCCAGGTTATGGGGGTGTCAATGCCGTAGCTCTGCCATCTGTGAAATTCGCTGTAACCGTTGCTTATCCACTGTGCATTGTCGCCGTCGCTGTAAACTATTGCAATATAATGTTTGTCGGGATCAAGTTCGGGAGCTTCTGCTTTGTTTCCCTCTGCAATCTGCTGTGATTCGCAGGCATTTAGAATTGTTGTGTTGAAACAATGGTCTGCGGGAATAACATAATGTCCGAATGCAGAAACTGACTCTGTGAATGCAACTTCCATTTCACACCAACCGAAAACGATTGATGCAGGTTCAAGGTCTGCAAGAAGCTTGTCACGGAATGCGGTTGAAACAAAATCGTCATCGTAGGCGTATGCGATAAATATTCTCTGCTGAACTGCAAAATCACGCAGACCTGAAGCAGATTCTTTCTGATGAACAAGAGCATCTTTTCTGAATTCATTCTTGTGTTTGTCATAGAAATTATTCTGAACGTCAACTGTGATTTCTGTGTCGGTAAGGTCAAATTTTTTTGTCATTCCGAGGTCTTTTACAGTTTCTTCAAGAGCTTCAGGTACAGCAATGCAGCCGTAAACGGTTGTGTAATTAAATGCCATATTGATCTGCTCTGTAACATCACTTGATGTGAACAGAACATAACTGTTGTCTGTTATGTAAGAATCAAAACGGGATACAAGTGTCCTGAGTGTCCAGGTTTTTCCGTTTTCATCAGTATAAATGATGTTATGACCCGAATTTTTCAGAAATTCAAGTTCTGTTTTTGCTTCTCCGCCGTAATTTACATAAATAGCTGCTTTGTCACGGCTTACAAGTCCCTGCAGAGAATGAATTGCAGCCCGTTCATCTTTTGAACTTACTGCATTTACAACATATATATCTTCTGCAAGTTCGTATTTGTCAAAAACATCTGCCATTGCAAGAAGTTCTTCTTCCGTCTTTACTTCGGGAATAATGCCGGGGATAACAGAAGCGACTGTGTTTGATACAATCATCAGTGCAGACATAATAATTGTTAATATAAAGCTGAAAATGTTCATAGAAAAAACCTCCCTGAATCTATTTTATCATTCCTAATTGGAAATTACAAGTCTGATTTGATTTTATTGAGAATTGTGAATTCTCTGCGATAGAGACTTGCCTTGTCGGGCGGAAGCGTGTTGAATGTGCCGAAAATTTCTTGAGCATCACTCAGATTGACCCATTCGGGTTCCATTTTTTTAAATTTCTCATTTTCTGTCAGCTGTCTCTCACTTTCGTCGATGATTTCACAGACAAAATATCGGTTGACATAAAGTGTATCGTAGCAATATTCATTGATTATGATGAATGGTTTTGCCGCTTTTACAATATATCCCGTTTCTTCACGCACTTCACGTTCAACGCATTCCTCATTTGTTTCACCGTTTTCAATACCTCCGCCGGGAGACATATATGTGTTGCCGTTTGTTTCGTGGGACAGAAGGATTTTTCCGTCTTCAATAATAATTGCACGGCAGGAAACACGTTTCTCTTTATAAGGCTCAGTATATGTGTGGCTTATCTGCTCAATTGTTTCATACATTGCTATCACCTTTTATTTCGTCGTATGACACTTTAATCATTTTTGTGCTTCCCAGACAGCATTCACCGTTGTTGCTGTGATAGTATGCAACCAGGAGATAATCTTCTGCACTGAAAATTGCAGGATAACAGTAACCGTTATTCAGGTCGTCTTCAAGATAGAAAATGTTTTCTCTCAAAAATGTTCTGCCTTTGTCAAAGCTTGCCGCAAGTACATAGGGTGTTCTGCCCCAGAGGTCATTTTCTTCTCTGAGAATGTGTTCGGGAACGGGATTGAAAACTGCAACGGTGATATCACCGCAGTCTTTTACGTGCATAGGTGAGCAGGGTGATGAAAAGAAGAGATTCGGTTCGGGAATGTTCCAGGTCATACCGCTGTCTTCAGAGAAACATTCGAACTGAAAACCCGTATCGGTTCTGATGTAACACCATATTTTGCCGTTTTCCAGTTCATAAATACCGGGTTCCTGAAAACCGTCGGGATTGTTCACAAAGGGACATATCAGTTCAGTTTCTGTTTTCTGCCAGGTGTAACCGTCATCGTCTGAGAAGAAAAAGCATAACTCGCCGGGCATAAAACAATCTTTCTCTGTGTAGATTGTGTGTCTTGCAACGGGCATAAGTATTCTGCCGTTGCGGAGTCTTATAACGCGGTCGTTATTCACCACATAATAATCATCTCTGTCAAGACAATCAAGGCAGTTTATCGGCTCGCTCCAGCTTTTGCCTTCGTCAGAAGAGCGTCTGAAAACGATTCTGTCTGTGCCGTTGTTGTTTTTTATGATATAGAAAGCACCTATATCTTCATTCTGCATGCGCATAAATGTAAGACACATTATATTCATTGAATCTTCGGGAGTATCAAACAGAATCTTTTTGTCAGACCAGGTTTCTCCCTCGTCTTCAGAGATAAATATGCAGATTTTTGATCTTGCATCATCATCTTTTCTGTCGTTACCCGTAAATTCGGAGTATCCGAACATAATTGAACCGTCTTTGAGTCTGATAAAAGCCCCCTCACCGTTTCTGGGGTTGTCTTCAGATGTTTCTATAAAATGAACCTGTCTTCCTATTTTTTTCATAAATCAAGGTCTCCTTTGATAATGCTCCATTCCGAAATGAGTCTGGAAATGTTCCATTGAGCGTTTGCAGGTGAAGTGGAGGGGAGGCAGACTGCGTCAATGCCGAGTTTATCTCTCAGATATTTATTATAATATTTTTCTGCTGTTTTTCCGTTTACATAAATTTTTTTTACAGCGGAATTTTCAAGTATCACGGAAAGGTCATTTGCTGTGACGTTTGTAATTGAGCTGTCTGAACTTCCCGTGATATCGCAGGATGCAATAACATCCCACAATGCGATTCTGTTTTTCAGCAGAAGTGTTCTTTTTTCTTCAATAGTAACGGGCAATGCATCATCTGTTATTGCAGAAATAACTTTCCAGAATCTGTTCTGCGGATGTCCGTAAAAGAACATCTGCTCACGTGATTTTACAGACGGAAAACTGCCGAGAATGAGTATTTTTGAATTGTTGTCATATAAAGGATGAAAGGGATGTTTTTCCATAGTCTGACCTCATATATTCTGAAGTTCAAAAATCACGGTATCGTGTTTTTTTATGTTGATTGTGATAATGTCTGTCACAGATTCTTTTTTATCTGTGCCGAAGACGGGTATTACTCTGTATTTTTCGGGAAGTCTTATTGTTGTTTCTCCGTCTTTTGTGCTGTGAATGCCTAAAAAACCGCCGCCGCAATAAATTACATTGTCATCATTGCTGAAGCAATGCACACCCTGAGATACAAGGAATATGCGTAATTCATCAATGCTGAAAGATGTTTTTTCTTCGGTGATTGTGATATATGGAACACTTGATTCTTTGCATATGTTCATTGCGTTTATGCCGCTGTCAGATGGACGGGGAGCCGTGAAAACGGCAGCTTTGTATTTGTTTATCACTTTGTCTGAATCTTCAGTCATACATAAATCAAAGGGAATTCCCGTGTTGCCCATTGCTACTCTTACGTCATTCACCGTGCGGTCAAGAGGATTGCTGTAAGGAATATTTGCATAAGCTTTTTCATCAACCAAAACAATAACCTCTGATTTGGGGAAATCCTTATTGCCTTTGTTTTTTGAGAGGTCTGCAATCTCTTTCATTCTGCCGATTTCCGACATAATTGTGTCGTCGTGATACCAGCCGCCCCACATATCAAACCACCATACACCTGAGCCTTTTGTAAGCTGATGTGCAAAAGCTTTTCTTACGGCTGAGAGTGATAATTCTCTGGTTTCGGGTCCGCACCATACTGTTTTGTTGCCGTTTGAGTCTGTGAGGTGATATGCATCTTCGGGACATTCACCGGGTCTTGAATCGTGCATACTTCTTGTAAGATGTGTCCTTATGTCACACTCAATAAATGCGAGTTTGCCGTGTATTTTCAGCGAATCAACTGGTATCATATCACCCCAGTCAACACCAAGCTGTCTTACATTGTCATAAGCGCAGGGTGATGAGAAGAAATCTATATGGGGTGAATCAATGATATTGCTGAGTCCGTGCAGACCGTAAAGATTATTGCCCACAAAAGCGCTGTAACCGTAAAACGCACCTACAATCTGCTCGTTGCCGATGAAGTCTTTCAGCTCTTTTGCAAAGTGATTTACTGCAGTTGCCGCCATTTCATTGCTGAATTCAATATAGAGCTTTGTTGTATCGTTGACTATGCCTTTTGTGAAAAGTTCTTTTGTGGGGATTTCTACATTTTCGATTCCGTATTTTTTGTGTGCCCAAATTCTGAATTTTTCAAGTCCTTTTTCTGAAAAAGAACCGAAAAGGTCGTGATGCATCCATTCCTGAGTTATTCCGCCGCAGAGCTGATATCCAGCAACAGAATCCGCATAATCGGAATTTCTGATATGAGAAATAAGAATTTTCAGAAGCTCTGAGCCGTCACGGAGAAATAAATCTGAAGACAATGCTTCTCTGTTTCCGCCTTTGGGAGTGCTGACAGTTTCATCGGGATTCTCTGCAAGCCATTTCCTGGGCATTGCAATGTTGATTCTCGGAAAGATAAGAGCATCGGGACATTTTTTAAGAATGTCCCTGACTGTGGTGTCAAATTCTGAGTAATCGGGTATGTCATTTTCAAAAACACCTGTCCTGAAAGGTGTGAAACCTGTCATATTGTTGATAGCTTTATCAGTGAATGAAATGTTTACAAAAAACATTCTGTAACCGCTGTTTATAAAGTCCTGAAATTCACCGCATTCTTCAAAATATGTGGTGTATGCAAGGGGATAATGCAGTTCTCCGTTGACAGAGATAAAAGGTTTGCCGTTTATGAATTCAATATGAGATTCAATCATATTTATCCTCCTTGTCATTAATGAAAATAAAAAGACATCTCCGTTTTGTGAAGATGTCCTGATTATATCAGTTATTATTCTTAAAATCAATAATTATGTTGCAATAAGCTTTTCAACAAGTGCCCATATAACGGCAATGAAAATTGACGGGAGCATATTTGCAACTTTAATCATCTTGCCCCAGGTCAGATTCACACCTACGCAGAAAATAAGCATTGACCCTGTGAGTGAGAGGTAGGAGAGTGCTGTTTCGGTAAGCACTGGTTCAATGAATGTTGCAAGAATTGTGATTGAGCCCTGAAAAATAAGAATCGGTATCGCAGAAAAGATACAGCCTTTGCCCATTGCGGCAGTCATAACCATTATTATGATAAGGTCGAGTACTGATTTTGCGGTAAGAACGGAATAATCACCGTTTATACCGTCCTGCACGGCACCGACAACAGCCATTGCACCTATGCAGACCGTAAGTGAAGCCGTAACAAACCCATCAACAAAGCCTGTGTCCTTATCGTTCTTGGTTTTGCGTTTGAGCCATTCACCGAATCGCTCAAGATGATGTTCAATATTGAGAATTTCACCTATAATTGAGCCGATTATGATGCACCCGATCATCATCATTGTGCCGCTGCTCTGAATTTTCCCTTCAGGAGAAACTGTGAACATCTCCTGCAAAGTGCCTGCAATGCCTATGAAAATAACACAGATGCCGTTTGCTTTCATTATTGTGTCCTGCAGACGGTCAGGTATCTTTTTGCCGAAAAGCATACCGCACAGACCGCCTATGACAATTGCGGCAGTATTTATAATAGTTCCTAATCCTATCATTTTTTCCACCTTACCAATTTACAAAGTGTAATTTACAATGTATAATCATAGCACTAATTTACAATTTTCGCAAGAGAAAAATAAAACACGGACATTTCTGCCCGTGTTTACAATTTTGCTTGTTTTAACCTTTGAAGATATAGTCTGTACCGTTGAAATAAATTGTAAGTTCAACTTCGTTTTCCATAACTGTCTTGGGGATTTCGATAAGATAGTAAAGTGAACGTGTTGAAAGAGGATCGATTGAATCATATGATGAGAAACCTTTGCCGTCTGTGTCTTCCATAACTACAAATCCGCTGTATGTATATTTGTTCATGTATTTTGCTTTGACTGAAATAAATTCATCGCAATCTTTGCTTGTTGCAAGATAGCTTGTTATGTCAAATTTTGCAACAAGATATGTGTTTGAAACATCATCTATGTCATAATGAGAATATACTCCGCTTGTATTTGAGGGAAGAAGGTCATCGGTGTATTCAATACCCTTGAATTTCAGGTCTGCATAATCTTTATTTTCGATAGTCTGATTAACAGTGAGTGTTTCAGCATAGCTGATTACATCATTGATTTTATATTTGAGAGTAAAAACATTTTCATTGACGGTAAGTGTAATATTAACAGCTGTTTCTGATAATGGCACTGAAACTGCACAGTGAAGTTTTGCTGTTGCAAGAGGAATGATGTTTGTGTATTTGTCAATGCGGTCGCTTGTCTCAACACCAAAGAATGATGATGTGTATTCAATACCTGTTGAACCTGTTGCTTTGATAATCGCAAATTCGTCTGTATCAATGTTTACAGTCCTTGTGTTTGTTACTTCAAGAATGATATCTACATACTGATTTCCTTCAGGGCAGGAATAATAACTGTTTCCGAACGGGGATTCGATTCTGTCTGATGTCTGAACTTTGATCATTTTGAAGTCAGCATAATCTTTTACTGAATACCGTTTGTTGAGACTGAGAACACCATCTTTTGCTACAGGTACTTCATCTTTATCAGCATCATTTTTGTCTGCATTAGCTTTATCGTCATCGTCTTTATTATCTTTGTCTTCATCAACAGAGTTGTTTTTTTCATTGTCTTTGCTATCGGCATAAGCATCAGCAGTATCAGAATTGCCACCGCAAGCACAGAGAACCATACACATGATGAGTGCAATAAGAAGTGCTAAAAATTTTTTCATTTAGATTACCTCTTTTCTTTTATTCGACAGATAAGCTCCAAAATTATTATAGATATAATTATAAGCAAAGTCAAGATTAATAGTGAAACGGACCATTATATTGGTGACGAAATGAATAGATATGATCCTTTTTGAAATGCAGAGTGGAGGATGTTATAGTTTTTGTTGAAGATTAAAAAAATTTCAAATCAGGTATTGACAAACGGGAAAAGTTGTTATATAATAACCGAGCAAAACAAAGTAGACACATTGTGTGCTCACCTTGCAGACATCATTCTCGTAAGGTCAATATGTCCTGAACATAGTTCGGGGGTTATTGTGTGAGTGCAGGTGTTTTTACGTCTGCGCTTTGTTTATTTTATTTGGAGGTGTTTGAACATCGGTACTAAAGATACTAAGGACGTGCAGCTGAATGAAGAAATCCGTGATAAAGAAATCCGCGTTGTAACAGACGACGGTGAACAGCTCGGCATTATGTCAGCAGCGGATGCACTCAAGATTGCAGCTCAGAAGAACCTTGACCTCGTTAAAATTGCTCCCATGGCTAAGCCCCCCGTATGTAAGATTATGGACTACGGCAAGTACAGATTCGAGCAGCAGAAGAGAGAAAAGGAAGCTAAGAAGAATCAGCATCAGATCGATATCAAGGAAGTTCAGCTTTCACTCAATATCGATACGCATGACCTTGAAACAAAGGCCAAAAATGCAAACAAGTTCCTGAAGCAGGGCAACAAAGTTAAGGTTGCAATCCGTTTCAGAGGAAGAGAAATGGCTCATCCCGAAAGAGGACTTGAAATTATGGCCAGATTTGCCGAAATGTGCTCGGAAAACGGTAACATCGAAAAGCCTGCAAACCATGACGGCAGAACGAAGCTTATGTTCCTTGCTGCAAAGCCGACAAAATAATTTTAATTCGTATTAAAAAACAGGAGGAAATAATTATGCCCAAAATCAAATCAAACAGCGGTGCCAAGAAGCGTTTCAAGCTTTCAAAGAACGGTAAAGTTATCCGT
>JAZUCO010000104.1:0-11711 GCA_045639185.1 Acutalibacteraceae bacterium | reverse complement strand
AGGAAAATAAAACGGCAGAGCCGTTATTGTTCGCTTTGCTCACAATCGGGCGTTGGATCAACGCCCCTACAAGCTCGATTTTAATTTCTTCAAACATTTCCGCTAAATTATTGTTTATTATATCATCTTTTCTCTCCGTTTTCTATAGTATACAAGAAATTTTATAAAATATATTAACTTTTATTCTGTTTTCTGTTATACTCAGTTACGGAGGTAATTTTATGAATCCCGAATCAATTATACTTATAATAATTTCAGTCTGCATACTTGCAGTTTCGCTTTGTGCATTATACTTTGCCGTAAAGGCATCAAAATCTAAAAACGGTGGCTCGGCAGATGCCCGTATTGACTCACTCGAAAAAGCTTTGTCACGTGAGATGTCCGCCACAAGAAGCGAAAACACACTTGTTGCAGACTCAATCAAAAACAGAATAAATGATATGAGTGAAAAGAATCTGACGGTGCAGCACCGCATTGTTTCTTCACTCAATGAGTCACTTCTTGAAATGAAAACTGCCAATGCCGTGCAGAATGAAAAGGTGCTCAGAACACTCACGGAATCTGTTGAAAAAATGACTCAGAGCAACGAAAAAAAGCTTGAGGAAATGAGAGCAACAGTTGACGAAAAGCTCACATCAACTCTCACTCAGCGTCTTGATTCATCTTTCAAAACAGTTTCAGGGCAGCTCGAAAAACTCTACACTTCTTTGGGTGAAATGAAAGAGCTTTCAGGCGGTATCACTCAGAATGTGACTTCTCTCAACAGAGTGCTCACAAATGTCAAGACAAGAGGTACCTGGGCAGAATATATGCTTGAAGGAATTCTTGACCAGACACTTCCAAATATGTATATCAAAAATTTCAGACCCGAGGGACACAAGGACTTCGTTGAATTTGCGATAAAAATTCCTGCAGGTGACGGCAGCAAGAATATTACATATCTGCCCATAGACTCAAAATTTCCCATGGAAGACTACGCAAGACTTTGTGCCGCTGCAGACCTTGCAGATGCGCAGGCTGTTGAAACAGCAAGAAAAGCTCTTGAAAAAAGAATTATCGAAGAGGCAAAAACAGTTTCAAAATACATTGAGCCTCCTCAGACAACACCTTTTGCAATTATGTACCTTGCAACAGAAGGACTTTATGCAGAGGCAGCATCTTCAAAATCGGGTCTTATAGAAAAAATTCAGTCAGAATTCAATGTTATGATTGCAGGTCCTGCAACAATTACAGCACTTCTCAATTCCGTTGCAATGGGATTGCGTACAATTGCCGTTAACGAAAAAGCAAACGAAATCAAAGAGCTTCTTTCTGCAATCAAAAAGCAGTATGAAAACTTTGATACTATTCTTACAAAAGTCAGAAAGAAAATTGATGAAGCAGGTACTTCTCTTGATGAAGCAACCAAGAGAAATGACATTATTCAGAAAAAACTTAAAAATATTGATGCGGCAGATTCTCTTGACTCTGACAATATTCTCGGTCTGACAGAATAATTATCTTTTTTGTAAAAATTAAGCAAAACAGATGCAAAAATATTTTATTTATGTTATAATGAATATGTTATGTATATTTTCAGGAGGTAAATCATGAAACACAGCGATTTAATTGCAAAAATGACCCTTCAGCAGAAGGCTGACTTCTGTTCAGGTAAAGATTTCTGGCATCTTCAGGACAATGAAGAGCTCGGTCTCCCCTCAATTATGGTGTGTGACGGCCCTCACGGTCTGAGAAAAAAGAAAGATAAAAAAGAAAAAGGCGAACTTATGAGTTCAAAGCCTGCAACATGTTTCCCCACAGCAGTTTCAACAGCAAGTTCATGGAATCCCGAACTTATTGAAAAAATGGGTCAGGCTCTCGGTGAAGAATGTCTTGAAGAAAAGGTTTCTGTTCTTCTCGGTCCCGGTGCAAACATCAAGCGTTCTCCCCTTTGCGGCAGAAACTTTGAATATTTCTCAGAAGACCCCTATCTTGCAGGTAAAATCGGTACTGCATTTGTAAAGGGTGTTCAGTCAAGAGGTGTAGGTACATCTCTCAAGCACTTTGCTGCAAACAATCAGGAAACAAGAAGAATGACAGTTGACTCTGTTGTTGACGAAAGAACTCTTCGTGAAATCTATCTTGCAGCTTTTGAACCCATCGTAAGACAAGCTCAGCCCTGGACAGTTATGAACGCATACAACCGTCTTAACGGTGAATACTGCGCTGAACATAAATGGCTCCTTAACGATGTTCTCCGTGATGAATGGGGATTTGAAGGCATCGTTGTAACAGACTGGGGCGCAAATAACGATAAAGTTCTCGGTCTCAAGGCAGGTCAGGATCTCGAAATGCCCACATCATTCGGCATTGCTGCTGCAAAAATCGTTGAAGCTGTAAACAACGGCGAACTCGACGAAGCTGTTCTTGACACTTGTGTAGACAGAATTCTTGACCTCATCATCAAGTCAAAAGAAAACCTCCGTGACTATGTTTACGATAAAGAAGCTCACCACGCTCTTGCAAGAAAGATTGCAGGCGAATCAATGGTTCTTCACAAGAATAAAAACAACACACTACCCCATGATAAGTCAAAGAAAATTGCTCTTATCGGTGAAATGGCAAAGAATCCCCGTTATCAGGGTGCAGGTTCATCACTTATCAACCCCACAAAGCTTGACAACTCATTTGACGAGCTGATGAACGAAGGTGTAAGCCTTGAATATGCTCCCGGATACGACAGAAAGTCAGATAAGCCTGCAGAAAACCTTATTGCAGAAGCTGTTGAACTCGCAAAGAATGCAGATATTGCAGTTCTTTTTGTTGGTCTTACAGAATCATACGAAACAGAAGGTAACGACAGAAAGCATATCAGCCTTCCCGAAAGCCACAATGCTCTTGTTGATGCAGTTTGTGCAGTATGTGAAAAGGTTATTGTTGTTCTTTCAGGTGGTTGTCCCGTTACAATGCCCTGGCTTGACAAAGTTGATGCTGTACTCAACGGTTATCTCGGCGGTCAGGCAGGCGGCAGCGCTATTGTTGACATTCTTCTCGGCAAAGTTAACCCCTCAGGTAAACTTGCAGAAACATACCCCACAGCACTTGAAGAAACAGCTTCAACTGCTAACTTCCCCGGCAATCCTCTTACAGTTGAATACCGCGAAGGCATCTATGTAGGCTACAGATATTTTGACACAGCAAAGAAAGATGTTCTCTTCCCCTTCGGCTACGGTCTTTCATACACAAGCTTTGAGTACTCAGATATGAAGCTTTCAGCAGACAGCATCAAGGATACAGATACAGTAACAGTAACATTCAAAGTCAAGAATACAGGTACAGTTTCAGGTGCAGAAATTGTTCAGGTTTATGTTAAGGACGTTGATGCAACAATCTTCCGTCCCGAAAAGGAACTCAAGGGCTTCAGCAAAGTATTCCTTGAAGCAGGCGAAGAAAAAGAAGTTTCAATCACACTCGACAAACGTGCATTTGCATATTACAACGTAAATCTTCACGACTGGCACGTTGAAACAGGTGCTTTTGAAGTTCTTGTCGGTGCATCAAGCCGTGATATCAAGCTCACAGCTACAGTAAACGTTGAATCAACAGTTGCAGCAGAAATTCCTGATTACAAAACTGTTGCTCCCTGCTACTACGGTGCAGACGTTATGGCTGTTTCAGACGAGCAGTTTACAGCTCTTCTCGGCAGACCCATTCCTCTTACACACAGAGACCCCAATGTGCCCCTCGGAATCAACAACACTCTTGAAGATTCAATGAGCGGCAGAGCAGGCGGCAAAATCTGCAGACTCATTATGAAGATTATGGCTATGATGCCTGATGACGGCAACAAGGATATGATGGAAGCTATGGCTCTTCAGATTCCCATCAGATGTATGATGTCAATGAGTATGGGCGTTTTCTCAGAAAAGATGGCAGGCGGTCTTCTCACAATCCTCAACGACCAGGGTACACTCAAGGGCACAGGAAAAATCCTTTCAGGTATCGGCAATGCTCTTAAGAATATGAAGAATCTCTTCAACTCAATTTAACATAATTTCAGGAGACTGTGATAAGCAGTCTCCTGTTTTTTTATAAATCGGAATTTGTTGCTGTCTTTGCTCAAATTAAAATCAAATATGTAGGGAGCGATGCCCACATCGCTCCGCAAAGTTTGATGAGACTTCTGACGGACCGATCAGGGGATCGGTCCCTACATTTGGTGTGTTCAAACATCCCGACAAATTATTGTTCATCTTTTTCTTGACAAGTCAAATTTATGGTGTTATAATCATTTTAATCAAATATAAACCGTTGAAGCGGAGATAAAGGCAGATAAGCCTTCACAGAGAGCCCGTGTTGCTGAGAGTCGGGTAAGAAACATTTGTCAAATGGACCGCGGAGGGTGCAGTCAAATGCTGCAACGTCAGGCACGCGTCAGTTGTCGGGGGTATGATGGTATCCCGTAAGAGTACGGTCAATCCGTAAATCAAGGTGGCACCGCGGATAAGCTTTTTATTCGTCCTTGACAGAAAGCAATTTCTGTTAAGGACTTTTTATATTTATAAACGGAGGTTTTTTTATTATGAATCTTAACGGCGTTGATTTTGAAACATATTTTAACAATTATCCTGATAAAAACGGTTAGTTCGGCAAATACGGCGGAGTTTATATTGATGACAAATTAAAGGCTGCTATGGCTGAAATCACAGAGGCTTATTACTCAATCTGTCAGTCAAGAAAGTTCATTGCAGAGCTTCGCAGAATCAGAAAGGAATTTCAGGGCAGACCCACTCCCGTTACACATCTTGAAAGACTTTCAGATGCACTCGGCGGCAAGGTACAGCTTTATGCAAAGAGAGAAGACCTTAACCATTCAGGTGCTCACAAGCTCAATCACTGTATGGGTGAAGCTCTTCTTGCAAAATATATGGGCAAGAAAAAGGTTATTGCAGAAACAGGCGCAGGTCAGCACGGTGTTGCTCTTGCTACTGCAGCAGCTTACTTCGGTCTTGAATGTGATATCTATATGGGTTCAGTTGATATCAAGAAGCAGGCTCCCAACGTTGCAAGAATGAAGATTCTCGGTGCAAACGTTGTTGAAGTAACTCACGGTCTTCAGACACTTAAAGAGGCTGTTGACGCAGCTTTTGACGCATACAGCAAGGAGTACAACGATTCAATCTACTGTATCGGCTCAGTTCTCGGTCCTCATCCCTTCCCCATGATGGTGCGTGACTTCCAGAGTGTTGTAGGTATTGAAGCAAGAGACCAGTTCATTGAAATGACAGGTCATCTCCCCAATGCTATCGTTGCTTGTGTAGGTGGCGGTTCAAATGCTGCAGGTCTTTTTGCAGGATTCCTCAATGACCCCGTAGATATTTACGGTATCGAACCTCTCGGCAGAGGTCCCAAGCTCGGTGACCACGCTGCAAGCCTTAAGTACGGCACAGAGGGCATTATGCATGGTTTCAATTCAATTATGCTCAAGGATGAAAACGGTGAGCCCGCTCCCGTTTACTCAGTAGCATCAGGTCTTGACTATCCTTCATCAGGTCCCGAACACGCATTCCTTCAGGAAATCGGCAGAGTCAAGTATGACGTTATCGACGACGAAGAAACAATTGATGCTTTCTACAAGCTCAGCCGTCTTGAGGGTATCATTCCCGCAATCGAAAGCTCACACGCTGTTGCATACGGTATGAAGCTTGCTCAGAGAATGGATCACGGTTCAGTGCTTATCAATCTCTCAGGCAGAGGCGACAAAGATATGGACTACGTTATCGAAAACTTCGGTATCAGATAAAACAAAAAAAATCACCGCATCGCAGATAAGCGATGCGGTTTTTATTTATTAAAGAAGATTTTTTCTGAGTTCTTCGGGAGATGCGGGGTGGATATATGCAGGTGCAATATCAAAAATTGTTTTACATCCGCAGTTACCCTCTTTTGCAAGTCTGTATGCAGCTCTTGCATAAGCCACAAGAACACTTGATGTGAACTCGGGATTTGAATCGAGAGTAAGTTTGAACTCAACAACGTGTTTGTTTTCATTATTAAAGCCTGTTGTGCCTGTTCTGAAAACCATACCGCCGTGAGGAATACCCTTGTGGTCTCTCATAAGCTCCTCTTCGCTGATGAAATGAACCGTTGTGTCATAATCAGCAAAGTAGTTAGGCATTGTAACGATCTGTTCTTCAATCGCTTTAAGGTCTGCACCATCTTCAGCAACAACAAAACATTCTCTTGTGTGCTTCTGACGTGTTGTAAGTTCGGGATTTTCACCGTTTCTTACACTTTTGAGAGCTTCTTCAACGGGGATAGTATACTGTCTTGCATCCTTGACACCTGCAATTCTTCTGATTGCATCAGAGTGTCCCTGACTTACACCCTTGCCCCAGAATGTGTAATCATTACCGCAGGGCAGAATTGCCTGACCGAGCATACGGTTGAGTGAAAACAGACCGGGATCCCAGCCGATTGAAATAATACCGACTTTTCCGCTCTCTTTGCATACTGCATCAACAGCTGCAAAATGTTCCGGAATTCTTGCGTGAGTATCAAATGAGTCAACAACATTGAAATACTTTGCCATTGCGGGAGTCTGCTCGGGAAGATCCTTTGCTGAACCTCCGCAGAGAATCATAACATCTATTTCATCTGCCATTTCCTGAGCCTTTTCCATACCGTAAACGGGAACATCAGAAACAGTTTTAACATCTGCAGGATTTCTTCTTGTAAAAAGAGCAACAAGCTCCATATCTGCACACTTGGAAACGGCACTTTCAACGCCTCTGCCGAGGTTACCGTAACCTGCGATTGCAACTTTAATCATTTATATCACCTATCAAAAAAATATAGTAAAATTATATTACAGTGTTTTCCGAAATGCAAGATAAAATTATAAAAAAGCATAAAGAAATTAATTTGATAAATTATTGTTTGAAAAAAAAGAAGCCGTATAACACGGCTTCCTGATATTACTTTTCGTAACAGTATGTCTTTATAAATTCTTCTCTGTTCTGTCTTGTGAGAATTGTATCTGTTTCGCTGTCATAAACAACAATACCGTATGCGTGACCGGATTTTTTACCCTTTTTGAACCAATCAACGTAAGCTCTCTGCATACTTGTATTCTGAGGAAGCTCATCAAGAGGCTTTCTGTTGTTCTTTACACCGAAAACTCTCCACTGATCGCCGAAATCATAAGTCCACTTGATTTCAAGGGGTTCAAAATCGAGAAGGAAGTCGCTGATATTTGACTTTTCAGGAAGAATATTGAGATTGTCGGGGTAAAGGAGCCATGAGTTACAGCAGAAAACGCCGTATCTGGGATCTTTGAACTTATTCTTGAAGAATGCGTGCGCTCTTCTGTATGCATCAAGTCTTGCTTCGTATGTAAGAGGTCCCTGATTTGAGGGAATGTGCATACCTACAACAAAATCGCTGTCATAAAGTTCTACACCGTTTTTGATGTACATATCACACCAGAAATCTGAATTTTCAAACTGAAGTCTGCCCAGAGCAAAACGGTTCATTTCATAAAAGCCTTTGAACCAGCCTTCAACAAATGTGCCCCATACATCGTAGTTCTCTTTACACTCAATCATCTTTGATTTAAGGTCAAGAACACTTCTCCAGTAAATTTCTTCATCAATTTTTTCTTTTCTGTACTTAGCAAGAAGAGGCTTCGTACAATTGATAAGCAGAATGAAGTTTACTGTGTACTTATGCTCACCGATAAGATCTGCAAGAGCTTCAACCTTATCACCGAAATCACCGAAATTACGGTTTTTAAGCCAGTAAGCTCTGTACATTGATTCATATATCTTGTTTGCCTTATCGTCTGCTAGGATTTTTTCTTCTGCACGGATGATAACTTCCCTTGCTTCTGCGGGATAGTCATGCTTTTCCATAACAAGTAATGCGTGATTGTAGTTTTTCATAACAGCACCTCTGTTAAATAGTGATGATTTATTTTAGCACGGCATTCATAATAAAACAAGATTATTTTTATTTTTTACTGATTATTTTTGAACTGCAGTTTGTAAAGGTCGGCATATATTCCGCCTTTTGCGAGAAGTTCTTCGTGAGTGCCTTTTTCTTTAATTTTACCTTCGGCAACAACTGCGATTTCATCGGCATTCTTTATTGTTGAAAGTCTGTGAGCAACAACAAGAGTTGTTCTGCCCTTACAGAGTTCATCAAGTGCCTGCTGAATGAGAATTTCAGTTGTATTGTCAAGAGCAGAAGTAGCTTCGTCAAGAATAAGAATTGAGGGATTTTTAAGGAAAACTCTTGCGATGCTGAGCCTCTGTTTCTGACCGCCCGAAAGCTTGACACCTCTTTCTCCGACGACTGTATCATAGCCGTTTTCAAGAGTCATAACGTAGTCGTGAATATTGGCTCTCTTTGCGGCTTCATAAACTTCTTCGTCTGTTGCGTCAAGTCTGCCGTAAAGAATATTCTCTTTGATACTTGCATTGAAAAGATAAACATCCTGCTGAACAATACCGATATTTCTTCTCAGAGATTCCATTGTGATTGAATGAATCTCTCTGCCGTCAAGGAAAATTTCACCCTGCTCAACATCATAAAAATGAGGAATGAGATGACAGATTGTTGTCTTACCGCCACCGCTGGGACCCACAAGAGCATATGTTTTGCCTTTTTCAATGTTAATGCTTATGTTATCGAGAACATCTTTTTCTTCGTCATAGCCGTATGTAACATTTCTGAATTCAATATGCCCCTCGAGTTTTTCAACATCAACGGCATTCTCACCGTCTTTTTCAGGCACGGCATCAACTATTTCAAGGAATCTTTCAAAGCCTGTAACACCATTCTGATACTGTTCCATAAAGTTTATAAGTGTTGTGACAGGGCCGAGGAAAAGATTTGTGGAAACGATGAATGCTGAATAATCTGCAAACTCAATCTGCTTGTTATAAAGAAAAATACCGCCTGCAAGAAGAACGATAACATTGAAGATATCTGTTACAAATGTTGTTGTGGAATGGAAAATACCCATAGCCTTGTATGCCTTGTTACGGGCATTTACAAACATTGTATTGCCCACTTCAAACTTTTCTTCTTCCTTGTCTGCATTTGTGAAAGCCTTTGTCACACGGATACCTGAAATACTGCTTTCAAGGGCATCATTGATTTCCGCAACAGCGGCACGGCTCTCTTTGAATGCATTTCTCATTCTCTTACGCATAAGACTTGCCACGAAGCAAAGAATGGGAGCGCACACAAAAATGATAAGTGTAAGCCAGATGTTAATTGTTGCGAGGTATGAGAATGAAAGAACAATTGAAATTACGGAAAGAATAATGTTTTCGGGACCGTGGTGAGCAAGCTCACTGATTTCCATAAGGTCATTTGTCATTCGTGACATAATTTTGCCCGTTTCGTTATTATCGTAATAGCTGTAAGGAAGTCTCTGGAGATTCTTAAACATATCACGACGCATCTGAGCCTGCATTCTGACACCCATTACGTGACCTTCATACTGAATGAAGTAATTAAGCCCCATTCGCACAAGGTAAAGTCCGCAGAGAACAAGCGCAAAAGTAATAATCAGGTTAAGCTTATTATTGGGAATAAAGTCATTGAGCATACGGCGAAGCACTATGGGATAAAAAATGCCGATAACGGACATACCCAGAGATGCCAGCATATCAAGGGTAAAAATCTTCATATGCGGTTTATAATATGAAAGAAAACGCTTTAACATTGTTATTCCTCCCCGATAATTTCCGAATCGGATATATAATACCATATTTTTCAAAGAAGATAAATAGTTTTTTGCAAAAAAAAATACCCCGACAATGCGGGGTACAAAAATCTTTTTTATGCCAGGAAGCCCTGAACAATTACGTTTTCGGCTTCTTCTTCATTCATACCGAATGTCATAAGTTTGAGAAGCTGGTCGTTATTGATTCTGCCGATTGCTGCTTCGTGAACAATCTGTGCATCTGCATTGTTTGCTGTGATTGCGGGAACAGAGCTGATTTTTGCATTATCCATAATGATTGAGTCACACTGAACATGAGCCTTACAGTCTGCATTGCCTACTGCTGTGGGTTTGAAAATCTGCTCTGAATTGTTTTTTGCAACAGAACGAGAAATAATCTGCGCTGAAGCTTCTTTACCGTTGAGATTGATAATCATATTTGACTCAGCTTTCTGATCATCGTGAGTCATAAGTTTTTCAAGGACAACGTATTTTGCACCTGCACCGAGATTGACTTCTGTATCACGGAGTGTTGAGTCAACACCCTCAATCTGAACCATTTCCATTTCGCAGTATGAATTTTCTTCCATATAAACCTGAGTTACGGGGTTAAGGATTCTTTTTCCTGTACCCTCGCCCTCACCGTAGTGCTTTTCAACATACTTCACTCTTGCATTCTTGCCGATGAAGAATCTGTGAATACCGTCGTGCTCACTTGTGTTACAGCCTGAATTATGAATTCCGCAACCTGCTACGATTTCAACATCTGCACCTTCACCGATGTAAAAATCATTATATACAACATCATTCACACCGTCCTCTGTAATAATGACGGGGATATGCACCTTTTCAGCCTTTGTGAAAGGTTTGATTTTAATATCAATTCCGGGCTTGTCTGTTTTATTGACGATTTCGATGTTCTCAGTTGATTTTCTCTCTACACCGAGACCGTTTTTTCTTATATTGTAAGCTCCCGCTGAGGGGATATCTGTTATATCGGCAATTTTACCGAGCATTGAAAAATCAAGTTTTTCCATTTCTGCCCCTCCTTATCTGAAATTACAGCCGTTATCAAATTCACCCATAAGACGAGGGAAAACTTCATCCTTGGGACCCTGTGTTTTAATTTTGCCGTCAGCAATAACGATGATTTCGTCTGCCAACTGCATAATTCTCTCCTGATGAGAGATTATGATGATACTCTCTTTTCTGTCTGACATCATTGCTCTGAAACTTTCAACAAGCATTGTGAAGCTCCAGAGGTCGATACCTGCTTCGGGTTCGTCATAAATCGCAAGGTCAAGTTCTCTTGCCATAAGTGTTGCGATTTCAATTCTCTTCACTTCACCGCCTGAAAGAGATGTGTCAACCTCACGGTTAAGATAATCTCTTGAGCAAAGACCTACTTTTGTAAGATATGAACAACACTGATCTTCTGGCAGTTCTGCTCCGTGAGCAAGACTGAGAAGACTTCTTACTGTGAGCCCCTTGAATCTGGGAGGTTGCTGGAATGCATAACCTACACCCATTTTTGCTCTCTCTGTAACAGACATATCTGTGATATCTGTACCGTTGAAAATAATCTTACCTGATGTGGGCTTTTCAATACCCATAATAAGTCTTGCAAGAGTTGATTTGCCGCCGCCGTTGGGACCTGTTATAACAACAAACTTACCGTCGGGAATAACAAGACTTACATCGTTTACAATATTGACATCGTTTGTACCGTCGTTAACGGTAAAACTGATATTTTTAAGTTCAAGCATATTTTTTCTCCTTGCCGAAACAACTCATTCTGTTTCAATATAGTATTATACAATATATGTAAATTTATTGCAAGAAGAAAAACAATAAATTATTGAAGCAGAAATTGATTGATATATCGTAGGGGCGATGATTCATCGCCCGGCACGAATGTGCATTTTCCGAAGGAAAATAAAACGGCAGAGCCGTTATTGTTCGCTTTGCTCACAATCGGGCGTTGGATCAACGCCCC
>JAZUCO010000103.1:0-4854 GCA_045639185.1 Acutalibacteraceae bacterium | reverse complement strand
GATTCCCGTAGGTGACAGAAAACTTACCGTTGAAGTGGCTCAGCACATCGGTGACAACACTGCAAGATGTATCGCCATGGCTTCAACGGACGGTCTGCAGAGAGGAGTTGCAGTTACCGATACGGGTGCACCCATCAGTGTACCCGTCGGCAGAGAAACTCTCGGCAGAATCTTCAATGTCCTGGGTGATGCTGTTGACAATCAGCCCACACCCGAAACAAAGGAAAAATGGAACATTCACAGAAGTGCTCCCGATTATGACGAGCTGACAACAAGCACAGAGATTTTTGAAACAGGTATCAAGGTCATTGACCTTATATGCCCCTACTCAAAGGGTGGTAAAATCGGTCTTTTCGGCGGTGCAGGTGTCGGCAAGACAGTTCTTATCATGGAGCTTATCAATAACATCGCAAAACAGCACGGCGGTATCTCCGTATTTACGGGTGTCGGTGAAAGAACACGAGAGGGTAACGACCTTTATAACGAAATGAAGCAGTCAGGCGTTCTTTCAAACACAGCACTTGTTTACGGTCAGATGAATGAGCCCCCAGGAGCGAGAATGAGAGTGGGACTTTCAGGTCTTACTATGGCTGAATATTTCCGTGACACAGAGGGTCAGGATGTTCTTCTGTTCATCGACAATATCTTCCGTTTCACACAGGCAGGTTCGGAAGTTTCCGCACTTCTGGGCAGAATGCCTTCTGCCGTTGGTTATCAGCCCACACTTGCAACAGAAATGGGTGCTCTTCAGGAGAGAATCACATCAACAAAGAAAGGTTCAATCACTTCGATTCAGGCAGTTTATGTTCCTGCCGATGACCTGACTGACCCTGCTCCCGCAACAACATTCGCACATCTTGATGCAACAACCGTTCTTGCACGAAGCATTGCTTCACAGGGTATTTATCCCGCTGTTGACCCCCTTGAGTCATCAAGCCGTATTCTTTCTCCCGAAATTGTCGGTAAAGAACATTACGAAGTTGCCAAGGAAGTTCAGAGAATTCTTCAGCGATACAATGAACTTATGGATATTATTGCTATTATGGGTATGGATGAACTTTCAGATGACGATAAGCTTCTTGTTCAGAGAGCAAGAAAGATTCAGAGATTCCTTTCGCAGCCATTTGATGTTTCAGAGAAATTTACAGGCTTCGAGGGTAAATATGTTCCCATTGCAGAAACAATCCGAGGCTTTAAGGAAATTATTGAAGGCAAACACGATGACCTTCCCGAATCAGCATTCCTCTTTGTCGGATCAATTGATGAAGCGGTAGAAAAGGCAAAGAAGGTAAACTGATGAATACATTCAGATTAACCGTTGCATCACCTGACGGAAATAAATTCAGCGGTGACGTTGTGAAATTTGATGTAAGAGGCACAGAAGGTGAACTTGCAGTTATGGCAGGGCATATTCCTTTTGTTACTTCTGTTGTCAAAGGTCAGTGCACCGTGTGGCTCGATGATGATACAAAGAAAACTGCTTCAACAGAAGGCGGATTGCTTACAGTTGATTCAGATTCTGTAACATTCCTCTCAGGCTCTTTCAGATTTGATGACTGATAAAAAACAAGTACGTCTTTATTGACATAAATATTAAAATCCGATGAAAAACCATCGGATTTTTTTGTTTTTATCATTGTATTTATTATAAAAAAATGGTATAATCAATACAATTTAAGTCGGATTCCCGATGAGAAAGGAAGATAATTTATGCTTACAGAAAAACAAATCGACCGTATGCTCAATAAGCTCAAGAGATTTGAAACAATTCTTGATCCTTTGCTTTTCAAAAAGGTCGCAAAAATAGAATCTGTCAAGGCTTTTGAAACATTTGACAGACTTTATGAAATTCCCACAGATGATAAATACATCGAAGCAAAAGCCGGTGAATTTATATGGGGTGATGATGAAAAATTCTGCTGGTTCAAGACAGATTTCACTGTCCCTGCAGAGCTTGATGGCAAAAATCTCTTCATTATGCCTCACACAGAGGGTTATGAAACACTTCTCTGGGTTAACGGCAAACCTTTCGGTACATTTGCAACAAAGATTGTTTTCACAGGCCATGGCAATCACTACTGTGACCTTCTTAAGCAGAATGTAAAAGCAGGCGAAAAAATCGACATTGCACTTGAAGTTTATTCAGGTCATACATATATGGGTTGTCAGCCTCTTGAAGGTCTTGAACTCAAAGAATATAACTATCATTTTGACGGAATTGATATCTGTCTTAAGGATGAATTCATTCAGGAATTCTATTTTGACCTCAAGGTTATCAATGAGCTTACAGAAACTCTTCCAGAATCTTCATTCCGCCGCGGTGAACTTGTAAATGCTCTTTATGAAGTTCATAAGAGACTTTATTATTCATATGATGATGTTGACGAAGAAACATTCATTTCAGCAATGAAAGAAGCACATCCTTTTCTTAAGGAAGTTCTTGCAGTCAAGAACGGTCCCGAAGCTCCCTTTGCAGCAATTATCGGTCATTCACATATGGATACAGCTTGGCTCTGGATGTCAAGTGAAACAATTAAAAAGTGTGCAAGAACATATGCAAACCAGATTTCACTTATGGAGCAGTATCCCGAATATAAATTTGTTCAGTCATCTGCTTGTCACGGCAATATGATTCTCAAGCATTATCCCGAACTTTTTGAAGAAATCAAGAAGAAGGTTGCAGAAGGCAGATATGAACCCAACGGCGGTGTATGGGTTGAATGTGACTGTAACATCACTTCAGGTGAATCAATGGTACGTCAGTTCCTCTGGGGGCAGAGATTCACAAGAGAACATTTCGGCTACACATCAGACAGCTTCTGGCTTCCCGATACATTTGGTTATTCAGCAGCAATTCCTCAGATTATGAAGGGTTGCGCAGTTGATTACTTCCTTACAACAAAAATTGACTGGAACGACACAACAGAGTTCCCCTATGATACATTCTACTGGCAGGGTATTGACGGCACAAAAGTCTTCACACACTTCAACAAGACTCATTGCTGGCCTGCACCCGTTGCTCTTCGCGACCTTGTTTCAGGTGACAGAAAAGAGTACAGCACAATCAAGGAAAGAAGCGTTACAAATAAGCGTCTTGTTGCATACGGCTTCGGTGACGGCGGCGGCGGACCTCAGTACGAAATGGCTGAAACTGCACGCAGAGTAAAAGACCTTAACGGTTGTGCAAAAACTGATTATATGACAGTAAGTGACTTTATGAAGCTCGCTGAAAAAGAAGCTAAGAATCCCGGTACATATATGGGTGAGCTTTATCTCGAACTTCACAGAGGTACGCTTACAAATCAGCACAATATCAAGCACAATAACAGAAAGGCTGAATTTGCACTCCGTGACCTTGAATATTTCACAGTTGCAAATGCAGTAAAGAACGGTGAAGTTGCAAGTGACGAAAAGATTCATCCTCTTTACGAAACACTTCTTCTCAATCAGTTCCACGATATCCTTCCCGGCACATGCATTTCAAGAGCACACGAACTTTCTCTCAAGCAGACAGGTGAACTTCTTGAAACTGCTGATAAACTCATTACTGAAGCAGTTACAGGTGAAGGTGATTTCGTAACAGTAACAAATACTCTTTCATTTGACAGAAATGATCCTATTTTCCTCGAATGTGAAGAAGGTCTTATTGCTGATATTCCTTGTAAACAGCAGGTATACAAGAACCTTGACGGCAAAAATATCCTTGTAATCAGCGGTGTAACAGTTCCTGCATTCTCAACAGTAAAAATCAACCTTGTAAAGGGTACAGCAGATGCTGCAAGTGAACTTACTGTTTCAGAAAACGGAGTCTCAACACCTTTTGCTGATGTTAAGTTCGATGCTAAGGGTTACATCTCATCATTTGTAGATAAGAGAGTAAACCGTGAACTTTGCGGTGATGGTTATGCTTTCAATACATTCCTTATGGCTGAAGATCTGCCCTCATACTGGGATAACTGGGACGTTGATGCTGACCTTGAATGCAAATTCAATGATACATCAGCACTTCTTTCAAGAGAAGTTGTTTCTGTTGGTGCTGCAGCAGTTATTATCAGAAGTAAATATTCAATCTCAAAGAAGTCTTCAATTACTCAGGATATGATTTTCTTTGCAGACAGTGCTGAAGTCAGATTTGACACAGTTATGGATTGGCAGGATGACCACAGATTCCTTAAGACTGCTTTTGATACTTCTGTTCAGAACAGCTTTGCACGTTTTGAAATTCAGTATGGTAACGTTATGAGACCCACAACCAGAAATGACGCTGTTGAAAAGGCTAAGTTCGAAGTTGTTAACCATAAGTTCACAGACCTTTCAGAAACACGTTACGGTGTAGCAATGCTTAACGACAGCAAATACGGTATCACTGTTGAAGGCGGAAAGATGCGTCTTTCACTTCACAAGGGTGGTAACAGACCTGACTATATCGGTGATAAGGGCGTTCATAAGACAGTTTATTCATTCCTTCCTCATAACAGCGGTTTCACAACAGAAGATGTTATCAGACCTGCTTATGAACTCAATATGCCCGTTGTTCAGGGTAAGGGTGACTTTGAAGCTGTTGCACTTGTTGTTCCCGAAAAGGCAAACGTTATTGTTGAATCAATCAAACCCTGTGAAGACAACGAAAAGGCATTCATCGCAAGACTTTACGAAACAGAAGGCACATACACAATTTGTCCCGTAAAACTGTTTGACGGTGCAAAGAAGGTTGAAATCACTAATATGCTTGAAGAGGTTGAGTCATTAGTTGACGGCAATGAGCTTACATTCAAGCCTTTTGAAATCAAGACTCTTAAAATCAGCTACTAAAATATATTAAAAATATGACCACAAATGAGATTAACTCAGATG
>JAZUCO010000102.1:0-18327 GCA_045639185.1 Acutalibacteraceae bacterium | reverse complement strand
AGTTGAAAATTATTCTTTCGTGAGCTGCGTGTTTATCAACAAAAAGCAGCTCGTTTTTCGTCTGAACAAGTATATAAGTTGAAAATGCTTCACCCAGCACCCTGAATTCGGGCACGGGTTTCACTTCTACTGCTTTTTCAGGCTCAGAGACAATTTCCCCTGCAACCTGAATTTCAGGAATCTCCTGAATTTTCACGGGTTCAACAACCACGGATTCTTCTTTCTGCACAGGCTGAACAGCAGGTTGCGGTCTGCACATTGAAAGAACATCTTCCTCGTCTTCAAAAGAGAAAGCAGGTTTGCTTGATTCTCTTAAAACGGGAGCAGGCTTTCTGAATTCCGGCTTTATTTCCGGTTTTACGTTTTTATAAAGCGTTTCAACGGGAGGAACCGTTTTTTTCGGAGCCTCTGTATCAATTGAAAGCGAGATTTTTTCTGTCTGCACAGGCATTTCTGTCTGTTTTATTTCAGTTTTGGGAACAAACAGTCTGTCGTCCCTTCTTACCTGAGTTTTTATCTGTACGGGAGTGTCACCACGCTGAAGTGATGACACAGCCGAAAAGTAAATTGCATCGTAAACAGGTTTTTCTGTTGCAAAACGAACCTGAGTTTTTGCAGGGTGCACATTGACATCAACCATTGAGGGATTCACCTCAAGGAAAAGCACGCAGGCAGGATATTTGCCGACCATTATCTGATTTTTGTATGCATTATCAAGTGCTGATGCAGCAACGGGAAGTTTTACATAACGTCCGTTTACAAAAAGATGCTGCATTGTTCTGTTTGGTCTTGAATGGACAGGTTTTGAAATAAAACCTTTCACCGCAACACCGTCTGCACTACCCTCACACTCAATGAGTGTTGAACCGAAATCTCTGCCGTAAACTTCATTGATAACAGTCATAAGTCTGCCGTCACCGGGAGTAAACATTGTGCGTCTGTTATCCTTGATGAGCGTGATACTGATTTCGGGATGTGAAAGTGCGATTTTTGCCGCCACATCAGAAACATAACTGCCCTCTGTCATATCCTTTTTAAGGAATTTCATTCTTGCAGGAGTGTTATAAAAAAGATCACGGATCATTATTGTTGTGCCGTCAGGACAACCTGCATCACAAATCTCTTTTTCTTCACCGCCTGAAATACAGTATCTTGTACCGATATCGTCAGAAGAAGTTTTTGTAAGCATTTCGATGTGTGCAACAGCAGCAACGGAAGCGAGAGCTTCACCTCTGAATCCTAGAGTGAAAATAGCATCAAGGTCTTCCTGCACGCTGATTTTACTTGTGGCGTGACTGATGAAAGCAGCCCTTACATCTTCCCTTGCGATACCGCAACCGTTATCTGTTATGCGGATATATCTGATACCGCCGTTTTTGATTTCAACGGTGATTTTTGTGGCGCCTGCGTCAATGGAGTTTTCCATAAGCTCCTTAACGACGCTGGAAGGTCTTTCCACCACCTCACCCGCAGCAATAAGACAAGCCAATGACTTTGGAAGTATATTAATTTTAGGCAATGAAAACACCTTCTTTCTTTATCGTTTTACGGTTTTATCAACCGAGGTTAATCATAAATCTGAATGATACACGGCGTGATGCTGCCATATCAACATTGCCGTCTGCATCCTTAACAGGTCTGCTGTTTGAATAAGCAACAGACTGGAGAGAATCTGCTGAAAGACCTGCAGTTACGCAATAGTCTTTAACATTGTTTGCTCTGCTTTCTGAAAGGGGAAGACCGTCTTCATAAGTATCACCTGTAACGGGAGCAACGTGGCCTTCAACCATTGTCTTTGAAACAAAGCCGTTGTATTTTTCGTTATTGATAACTGATGTGTAAGCTGTTACAAACTTATCGAGCACAGCTTTACCGTCATCTGTAAGAACATCTGAGTCACCACCGAAAAGGACTGATGAATCCATTGCCATTTCGCCTGTTTCTGTGTTGACTGTTACATTTACACCTGCTGTTTCGAATGCAGAAACAAGATCACCGAGAAGATTATCTTTCTTTTCAACGATTTCTGTCATTTTCTCTTCTGAAATAGTTTCAAGTTCTTCTGCCTGTTCTTCAACAAGGTAGTCACCGATCTTTGACCAGTTTCTGTCACCGTAAGTGTCGTTGAAGTAGTAAACATCATTTTCGTCCGCAAGAATGATACCGTCAAATCCGCAGTAGAAATAAACGTACTGATATGTCTTTGTGCCGTCTTTCCAGGGAGCTGTGAAAGTGAAAAGACCGTTTGTTTCGAACTTACCGATACCGTTGTAAGCTGTTTCACCGTCAACATTGGTTACGTTGAACTGTGTTTCGTCTTCACCGTCATAACGAGCTCTAATTTCATCAATATTTTCGGGACAAGCTGAGCCTTCTGAAAGATACATTGAATTAACACAGAAATAAACGTCTTTTTTGTAAGCGTCAAGATTGCTGTTCAATGTAACACTCTTGTCACCACTCTTGAGAGTAAGTTCAAAGCCCTTGAATTCGAATTCGTATTCAAGCACTATGTCTGTGAGACCATATGAAAAAGTTTCTGTTGCATCATCATACTTATAATCTTTAATGGGAGTTGCCTTGAGAGTATTGCCTTCTACTGTGTAAGCACAGGTAACATTGAGAAGACCGTCTTTTTCTGTGAAAAAGCTCAGACGCATCCAGTTGTGTGACTTATCACTTGAAATAACATGACTTAAAGTGCGGTCACCTGCCTCAATGCTGAAAGGCATTGCTGTTCTCTGCTCTGCATAATCTGACTTATAATCAACATATCCGACAGAATCAATATATTCTGCAAGAGCTTCTTCATCATTAGTTGAACCTGAAATGCCGATTATTGAGTAATTACCCTGGAACATTTTTTCGTTATAAGTAATCTTGCTGTAAACTGAAGCTGCATCAAGCTTCTTTTCGGGAGTGCCGAGTTCAACTGCATCTTTATCTTTTACAATGAATGCATCTGTATTTGCAATAACATCATCTGCATTGCCTTCATCTTTACCGCAGGCAGCAAGTGTGAACATCATTACTGCAACCATAAATAATGCCGCAAATCTTAAACTTTTTTTCATAACAAATCACCCTTAAAATTATTGTAATTTATTTTTTATTTCATAAAGCTTTGTGAGTGCTTCAATCGGTGTCAGCGTGTTGACATCAAGCATTTTGATTTCATCAATAACATCGTCATTGATGCCTGATGCAAATGAAAGCTGACTTTCCTGAACAGCAGGAGCTTTTGTCTGAATAACAGGTGCAACTCCGTTTTCTTCAAGCTCTGTGAGAATTTCTCTTGCTCTTGAAACAACCGTTTTGGGAATACCTGCAAGCTGAGCAACTTCAATACCGTAACTGCCGTCTGCCGCACCCCTTACGATTCTTCTCAGGAATGTGATTTCGTCACCCCTCTTTTTGACAGAAGTGTTGTAATTTCTGACACCGCTCATTTTTTCTTCAAGCTCTGTGAGTTCGTGATAATGAGTGGCAAAAAGAGTTTTTGCGCCGAGTTTCTTTTTGTCTGTAACATATTCGAGCACAGCTCTTGCGATGCTCATACCGTCGTATGTGGAAGTACCTCTGCCTATTTCGTCAAGAATGATAAGGCTTCGCTGTGTTGCATTCCTGAGAATGGAGGAAACCTCACTCATTTCAAGCATAAATGTGGACTGACCTGCCGCAAGGTCATCTGAAGCACCGACTCTTGTGAAGATTGCATCTACAACACCTATTCTCGCACTTCTCGCAGGAACAAATGAACCCGTCTGAGCCATAAGCACGATTATTGCAACCTGTCTCATATATGTTGATTTACCTGCCATATTGGGACCGGTGATAATTGCAGTTCTGTTGTCAAGACAATCAAGCTGAGTGTCGTTGGGGACAAACGGTGCACCATCAAGGAATTTTTCAACCACGGGATGTCTGCCGTCTCTGATATCGAGGATATCGGAATTGTCAACTTCAGGGCGTTCATAATCGTTTTCAACGGCAACCTTTGCAAATGAACAGAGAACATCGAGTGCGGCAACCGCTTCTGCAGTTGATCTCATTCTTCCCTGAGCATCGCCCACTTTTTTTCTTATACTTACAAAAATTTCATACTCAAGATTTACAATTCTCTCCTGAGCACCGAGAACTTTTGACTCAAGCTCTTTAAGTTCGGGAGTGATATATCTTTCGCAGTTTGCAAGTGTCTGTTTTCTGATATATGTATCGGGAACAAGCTCCTTGTAGGAGTTGAGAATTTCGATATAATAACCGAAAACTCTGTTGTAACCGATTTTGAGTTTTTTGATACCCGTTGCAGCCTGCTCACGCTCTTCAATTTCAGAAAGGAACTCTTTACCGCCTGAAACGATTTTGCGAAGAGAATCAAGCTCCTCATTGAAACCCTCTCTGATCATTTTGCCTTCCCTTACAGTAAAGGGAGGTTCTTCACAGATTGCGGAATTAATAAGTTCACAGATATCTTCAAGAGTATCAAGCTGAGAATGAATACCCGAGAGCATTTTGCTTCTGCTGTCTGCAAGAAGAGATTTGAGTGCGGGAATCTTTGAAAGAGTCTGAGAAAGAGCTTTAAGCTCCTTGGCATTTGCCGTGCCGTAAACAACTCTTGTGAGAATTCTTTCAATATCACTTACACCTGAAAGCTGTTCAATAACATCTTCTCTCTTCTGAGTATCTTCAAAAAGTTCGCTGACAGCATTCTGTCTTGAAATGATTGAAGTTACGCTGAGAAGAGGCTGTTCAATCCATGTGCGGATAAGTCTTTTTCCCATCGGGGTTTTTGTTTTATCAAGCACCCAGAGGAGTGAACCCTTTTTCTCTCTTCTGCGCTGTGTTTCACACAGTTCAAGATTCATTCTTGCTGCCGCATCGAGATTCATAAACTTCTCGTTATTGAAAACATCGATTTCCGTAACATTTGCAAGTGAATGCTTCTGCACATCAGAAAGATATCTCATTGCTGCCCCGAGTGCGGAAACAGCCATTTCCTTATCTGCAATCTGAAGGTCTGAAAGTGACTTCAGAAAATGCTCTTCAACAACTGCCTTGCAGGATTCATAATCTGTCTGTACGTCTGAAAGCATTTCCGCAACAACATTCATTCGCTTTGATATAAATTCGCTTGTGCGGGGCATCTTTGAGAGGTAGCTGTTGTAAAGAATTTCTGACGGCATAAAACGTGCAAGTTCATTCACAGTCATCTCATCGCAGTTTTTGCCTTCAAACATTGCTGTATGAACAGCACCCGTTGAAATATCGGCAAAACAGACTCCGCATCTGTTTTTATCTGCAACAATACAGCCGAGATAATTGTTTTTGCCTTCATCGAGCATATTGCTCTCAATGATGGTGCCGGGGGTATGAACTCTTATAACATCACGGGTGACAATGCCCTTTGCCGTGGAGGGGTCTTCCATCTGCTCGGCAATTGCTACCTTGTAACCTTTGCTTACAAGCTTCGCAATGTAACCCTCTGCAGCATGGAAAGGAATTCCGCACATTGGTGCTCTTTCCTGCTGACCGCAATCTCTGCCTGTGAGAACAAGTTCAAGCTCTCTTGAAGCAGTTTTTGCATCGTCAAAGAACATTTCGTAAAAGTCACCGAGACGATAGAACAGAATAGAGTCAGGGTATTTTTCCTTGACTTTGAAATATTGCTGCATCATAGGTGTAAATTCTGCCATTCTGTTCTTCCTTTCTTTATTTAATAGGATAAGGGGCAACGCCCCTTCCGATATTTATGAATTAATAAATCAGCCGCATCCGCCGCAAGTTGAGCATGAACCTGAGCAGCTTGCCTGTGCTGCAGGATCACAAGTTGCAGGATCCTCACCGTTAACTACCATTGAAAGAAGCTGCATAACGTAGTTCATCATATCGTCAACATCCTGTCTTGCTTCTTCGTATTTCTTCATATTTTCGTTGAGCATAACTTCTGTGTATACTTCACGGAATTCCTTATCATACTGATTCATCTTTTCTTCGTTAGCTTCGCCTTCAGCTTCTACCTGATAAGACATCTGGATAAGGTTGAGTTTGCCGATAAGTGCGTTGAGCGCATCGTCTTTATCGTTTGCTTCTTTTGCTGCCTTAAGGTTAAGGTATCTCTCGTCTGCCTGAATTGCCTTGCCGAGTTCTCTTGCTGCTTCAATTACTGTCATTTTGTATTTCTCCTTTTTATTCAATAAAAAATTTATAATTTACAATGTACAATGTACAATTATTGACTATTGCAGATTTATCTGACTTTTCCGTACAGAATCCATGTTTTGGCTTCTGTTATTTCTATATCTGCGAACTGACCGATAAGGTCTGCCGTTCCCTCAAATTCAATGGAAATGTTCCCGCCTGTTCTGCCTGTGAGGTAACCTTCTCTTTCGTTGGGTTCCACAAGCACTCTGTAGACTTTACCTACCATTGAAGCGGTTCTCTTTCCTGCAATCTCTTCCTGAGCATCGCAAAGTTCTCTGAACCATTTTGACTTCTCTGCGTATGTTACGGGGTCATCCATTTCTGCCGCCTTTGTGCCCACACGCTTTGAATAAATAAATGTGAAAAGCGAAGTGTATTCAACTTCTCTTATAAGGCTTATTGTTTCCTGAAGTTCTTCATAAGTTTCTCCGGGGAAGCCTACGATTATGTCACTTGTGATTGAAAGATCAGGCATTTTTTCCTTTGCATATCTGATAAGATCAATATACTGCTCACGGGTGTAACGTCTGTTCATTTCCTTAAGCACTCTGTTACTGCCTGACTGCACGGGAAGATGAAGATGTCTCGCAACCTTTTCGCATTCTGCCATTGCATCAAGACGTTCATAAGTGCAGTCTTTGGGGTGGGAAGTCATAAAACCGATTATGAAGTCACCGGGGAGTGCATTTATTTCACGGATAAGCTGTGCAAAGTTCATTCCGCAATCAGGATACTTGCCGTAAGAGTTGACATTCTGACCGAGAAGTGTAATATCCTTTGCTCCGTTTGCGATAAGCTCTTTTGCCTCTTTTATAATATCCTCGGGCATTCTGCTTCTCTCTCTGCCTCGCACATAAGGTACAATGCAGTATGAACAGAAGTTGTTGCAACCGTACATTATGGGAAGCCATGCCTTTGCACCTCTGTCACGCTCTGTGGGAAGTCCCTCGGCAATGTTACCCTCGCATTCTTCCGTTTCAAAAACCCTCTTCCCTCTTGAGAGCACTGTGTAAAGCATTTCGGGAAGTTTATGAACTGCAAAAGTACCGAAAACAAGATTTACATAGGGAAAGCTCTTTTTAATTCTCTCGGAAATATGTTTCTGCTGCATCATACAGCCGCAAAGAACGATTATCATATCCCTGCGTTTTTCCTTGATGGGTTTGAGTGCTCCTACATTACCGAACACTCTGTCTTCAGCGTGTTCACGGACTGCACAAGTGTTAAAAAGAACGAGGTCTGCATCATCAGGTGTATCGGTAAAGCCGTAACCCATTTCTCGAAGCTGTCCTTTTATTCTTTCACTGTCAGAAACGTTACCCTGACAGCCGTAAGTGTGCACATATGCTTTGGGGGAATCACCGTAACGTGAAAGAAGAACGGTGTTCACAAGGCTTATATATTTCCCCTGCCTCTGAAGTTCGGCAGGCGGCACAAACACTTTATTTCTATCTCTGTTTTCCAAACAGAAACCTCCACAATAAAAATTTATATTTTAACTCATATATTATAATATAAATAAAAGCAATTGTAAACAGTAAATGCAAAATAAATGGCTGTGCAAAGCAGAAATTTAAGCTTTTTCGGAATTAAATTCAGTCTCTTATAACAAAAAATTACCAAACACAAAAAACACACGGCAACACTCCCCTTAAACGCAAAAAAAAGCAGCTCTTTCGAGCTGCTTTTTCATCTGTCTTCAAAAATCAGAACGGCATTAAAGTGTGATATCGCCGAGACCTGCGAAGAAGTTCATAACCATAGCGAAGAAATTCTTGATGAATTCAACTGCTGCCTTAAGGTTTGCCATAACTGCTGCCATCTGTTTTCCCTCCGTTCACATTTCGTTTAATTTATTATAAAGAATTTCCAATAAGAATTGTTATCTTTTCTATGTATAAACCATTAACAAACTATGAACATTGAAAATAGTTCCACATTTGGTTTTTATTCGTTGATTTTTTTACCACTCAAACTCATTGAAAGGAATGATTCCTTCTGCAAAGTTTGTTTCTCTGACCATACCATCTGCATTTACTCTGAAAGTCTTTGTTTCGTATGCATCAATATCAAAACGGAAGCCCATATCAAAGATATCACTCATAATGAATGAATGCACTTCATTAAGGCCTTTTGTTTCGTTGACTCTGATAACAACGTCACCTGAGCCGTCTTCACACATCTTGAGAGCTGTGATTTCGATATTGTCGCTACCGAGACGGAAAATATCCTTGATATCCTTGCCGAGAGCTGCCTTTGCATCTTCGCCAAGTTTTTTAATATTTTCGCTGATAGTACCGTCTGCCACGAGATTGAGCCATTCTTCTTTGAATACTGCTGTGTTTGCAGCTGTGCCGCAAAGAAGGGCTGCTGCTGTGTCATATGCTTCTGCTGTGAGAATAACTGATTCATCTTCCCTGATTGCAGAAACCTTTTCGTTTTCAGGCTTGATAACTGCATAGTCAACGGGAGTCTGGCAGAGTCTTTCTGTCATTTCTTCCATTGTGCCGAGCTGTTCGTCTGCAGCAATCTTATAACCGAGGACTCTGTCCACGATTTTTTCACTCTGCATATAGAAAGGTCCGTCAGGAATTCCTGCAGTATCGGGGCTGAATACACAGATATTCACTCTTCCCTTTCTGAGAAGACGGGGAAGATCTGCATTGAATGATGAAGCAAATGCAGCGCTGTATGCTTTGCCTGTGTTCTTGACTGCATCAGCCTGAGTGTAAAGCATATATCTTGCGAAGCTTTCGTCTGAAAGTTCGTTGAGAATATCGGGGATTATGATAAGCTGGTGAATCATCAGTTGTTGCCTCCTTCTTCAATTATGCCGAAATATCTGCCCATCCAGTAAGGTGTTGTGAATGCCTTGCAGGTTTCGATTGTGAATTTACCGCCTGATTCTTCATTTGTGTAATGAAGTGAGTCACGGTCATATTTTGAAATAGCTCTTTCATCCTGAGGAAGAAGATATGATGTCTGCTTGTAACCTGCAATGAATTCCTTTGCAGCAACGTCACGACGTGTGTCAAGACTTACTGATGAAGCGAGCATACTTGCGTTGTTTCTGTAGAACCACATCTTGATTTTCTCTTCGTTGAGAGGTCTTTCTGGATGTGCAATCATATAAGGAATATCATAAATGGGATGATGTTCACGATCAATTGAAGTTTCTCTCCAGTTGAGCCACGCTGTGTGATAAAGGTCACGGAGTGCTTCATCCTCCTCAAAGAGTGAAAGACCGAAGAATGTGATATTTGAAAGCATATGGTCACCATACATAATGTCTTCGTCAACATCGCAACCCATGGGAATGCTTGCAGCAAATGCTCTGTCATAGTGAAGAGGACCCATTGCAGCATAACCTGCTTCATTGACAAGTCTCTTGTATTCACTCTCCCAAAGTTCATTTTCACCGCAAACTTTCTGAGCAAGCTTTAAGTACATAAGCATTTCGTTTGCATTGAGGGGAGCATCACTCCAACCGATGTTACCGTCTGCAAAGTATGTTTCGCTCCACTTTGCCCAGCTTGTAGGACCACCGTGGAAATCGTGAAGCTCATAACCGTTATTGATGATATGAGTCATAAGGTTTGTGACAGCTGTCTTGATAAGGTCGTCAAGCTCCTTGTCTTCGTCACCGAGAATTTCGTGTGCGAAGTAGTAGCAGATAAGGTGAAGTGTTGTTTCGTCACTGCTTGTGTCAGCCTTATAGATTATGTCATCATCTGTGAAGCCTGCATTCTTGTAGAGCTTTGAAAGTCTTTCGGGAATGGGAGCAGATGCATCACAAGTTGTACCGACATTGTTATTTTCTCTTGATCTTGATGTTTCACATAATGTTGCAACACCATTCTGCTTTCTGAAGAAATAACCGTCATCGGGCACAGGGTCTGCTGTTGTAACGTATGTTCTTGCAACAAAGCCGTCGCCTCTGCCGGGGATAAACATAAGAAGAAGGCAAGCTTCGAGTGAACGCATTGCGTGCTCTCTTATCTTCTTTGTTTCTTCGTGGTCAGCACCCTTTTCTCTCTTGAGAACGGCGTACTTGAAAAGAAGACCCATTGTGTACATAGCTGTGAAACCGCCGTCGTTATCTGAACAAGCGTAGGGCTGTGCAGATGCTTTATTCCAGCCTTCGTCAAGTCTTCTCTGGCTTACCATACCGAGTCTTTCTACGATTGTAAGTGTTTCTTCAAGAAGCATATCTGCTTTCTCTTCCATTGACATCATCTTGAGTTCAATATGAGAAACGCAGGTTTCTGTCTTTACCCAGATTTCATCTTCACCGCCGCAGAGAGCAAGAATCTTGTTATCTTTCATATCTCTGTCAGCTGAGAAGTACATAACTTTATCATAATATTCCTTTTCACTTGCGCAGTAACGTGCAAGACCCTTGTCACTTGCAAGCCAGTAAACATCACCGTAGTTTCTGATTGCAGTAATATCCTTCTTTGCGAAGGGAAGGGGGTATTCAGGTGTGAAAGCTATTTTCTCTTCGTTTGCAGCGTTAAGACATTCAGGCACACAACTGTCGTTATGGTCATAGAATGTTATAACTCTTGTTTTATGGGGATAAAGAGTAATTGCCAAATTTATCATCCTCACTTTATTTGTATTTGATGTTATTTTACCTTTTTATCTCACAAAAAGCAAGTACTAATATCGGAGGAAAACAAAATGATTGAAATTTTATCTCATATTTTCATAAAAGACAATAAAAATTATCAGAATCCTGCCGTGAGGAGAGGTTACGGAATAATCTGTGCCCTTTCCGGTATTTTTCTGAATCTTATTATGTTTATTTTCAAGTTTTCCGCGAGCTCGCTGACAGGGTCTGTTGCTTCTGCTGTTGATGCGGTGCACAATCTGACAGATTCCGCATCATCTGTTGTGACGCTTCTGAGTTTTTTGTTTTCGGGCAAGAAAAAAACAAAAAAATTCCCCTGGGGACTCGGCAGAACCGAATACCTTGCAGGGTTTACGATAGCTGTTGTGCTGATTTTTGCGGGAATAAAACTTGCCTCAGCCTCAATTACAAAAATCATTACACCCGAGCCTGTCACATTCTCATTTTTATCGGTGATTCTGCTTGGAATTTCAGTACTGACAAAAATCTATATGGCAAGCTTCAATTTCAGATACGGAAACAAAATTTCATCAGCAACATTGAAAGCTTCCGGAATCGACTGCCTTTGCGACAGTTTTTCCACTCTGATTGCGGCATTTGCCGTGATATCTGTAAATTTCACTACACTCAACATTGATGCCTGGGGAGGACTTGCCGTTTCAGCATTCATTCTCCTTGCAGGATGTAAAGCGGCAAAAGATTCGGTGCATCTGATTCTCGGAATTGCACCGTCTGAAGAAATGATAAAAGCGGCAGAACAAATTCCATCGTTGTTCCCGTGTGTAAAAAACATTTATTCAGTCAACCTTCACGATTATGGTGCCGACAACAAAATTATTACACTTACTGCCGAATTCTGTGATGATGCAACTGTTTCTTCCGTCTGCGATGTTCAGAAAAAAATAAAAAATTACATCCTGCAGGAAACAGGATGTAATTGCTGTCTGATTATTGAATAAGAATTTTATACTCTCTTCTTCTGGTTCGCTCTGCCTTTACCGCCTTTGGTAAGACCTGTGTTTGAAGAGGGACGGAGCTTTATAAGGAGCACGGCAGCAACAGCAATAATTGCCATTGCAACAGCTGCAAGAATAACAAAACCTGCCATCTGTCTTGATGCACCGTTATCACTGCCGTTAATAACACTGCCCTGAGCATTATCGTTACCAACGGGAGTTTCAACAAGAATCTGATTTGCGCCGGGCACATTTGTGCCGTTGTTGATGAGTCCTGAACTTGTTGTTGATTCGGGAGCAATAACAGCATTCTGATTTGTATTTGTTGTGTTTTCTGCGCTGTTATTTGTTGTGGGAGTTTCAACCTTGTTTGTTGTCTGCTCCTGGCTGTTATTGTTATTACTATTACTATTACTATTACTATTGCTATTGTTGTTATTGTTTGAAGGTTTGCTTACGGGAGCAACATAAGGGTCAATGCCTCTGATATCCGCATAATCCTTAAGCTCACGGTTTACACCGTATGTTGCCTCGGGTAAAAGGTCTGTAATGGCAATCTGACCGTATTCTGTAAAGTGAGCACCGTCACTTGTCATATGCGGTCTGATTGCAGTATTATCCGCAGGATCACGGACTGCATCAAGATCGATATAACCTGCATAATTATAATTTACGGCTTCACTCTTTACCCATCTGTTTATTTCAAGGAGCTTATCTTCGCCTTCCTGTGTCCACTCAAGGTCATCACTACCCATAAAGTTTCGTGTATATCCCTTGAAAGGTGTTCGTGTACACAGATAAACAGTTGCACCTCTTGCGGCAATTCTCTGTCCGAGCTGCTTATAACCGTCAATAATATCTGTTGCAGTAACGGGATCAAGTTTACCTTCATTACTCTTCAGCATTGTATGAAGAACGTCATTTACACCGATTTTCAGAATGATGTATTTTACACCGGGAATATCAAAAGCATCACGGTCAACACGATCAAAGAGAGCCTGACCGTAAACCGTACCGAGAAGACCTACACCGTCTCTTCGCAGAGCGTTACCGATAATACCGGACATAACAACACCGACATTATGAATACCGTTTTCATGCAGTTTTTCTGCAAGCATTCTTGCAATTCCGTTTGTAACTGTTGAGTCACCGATAATAACAACACTGTATGAGCCGGGTGAATAAATATCAAGTCTTGTAAGGAAAGGAATTGTTGAATAGATGATTGCACCTGACTGGAAATCAAGCTTTGTTGCAAAGAATGTCATATCTTCTTCGTAGGTTCTGTTTCCGCGAGTAGTTGAAAGATATGTAGTACCGTTGTAAAGACCTTCTGTATAGATATAAGTTGTCTTTTTGTAATATGTTGAAATACTGATTTTTTCAAGCGCAGTTGTGGGGAATGTAATGGGGTCTGAATAAATCTCACTGCCGGGAGCTATTGTGACTGATTTCTGACCGCCGTTGAATGTAACGGAAGTTACTGTGCTTGTATCAATAAGGTCATCAGATGCGCCTGTCTTCGCAACAGTTGTTTCATCAATAGTGATAGCCTTGGGACCGAACACATTTGAAAACTTAAATCTTATTTTTGTTCCGCCGATTGTGGGGATAATAACTGTTCTGACAGTTGAATTTGCAGGAATATAATCCTGGAACTGAGTTGATCCGAGAGTGATACCGCTTTCGATAGCAGGAGTCCCCCATGCACTTACCCAATTGTCACTTACCGCTTTTGCATCGATTCCAGAAGGAATGCTACCGAGCAAAACAGCAAGAGCAAACAGGAAAGATACTAATTTTGTAATCCTTTTCATTTCTGCAACCTCTTTCTCTTATGAGAATGTTATCTGCATAGACACTTTATAATAACATTAATCTTTTTATTAGTCAAGCAGATAGGAATTATTTTACGCTGAGAATATATCTGTTACTGTTGAAATACAGACCTGTTTCAATGAGAATGTAGTAATCGCCTGCACCTACATTGACAGCAAAATCAACTTCTTCAACATCCCAGTCAACTGAAACTGTCTTGACGATATTGCCTGAAGTATCAAGCACCGAAACAATCCAGCCTTCCTTACCGGTTTCATTTGTCCTGATGTGACCGAATGACACATTAAGCTCTCTTGCTGTGTCAACGGATACTCTGTACCAGTCTCTGTCATAATCGACACCTGTTTCAACCATAGCACCGTTGATTGCTGTGCCGAGCTGAAGAATATCTGCCTCTGCAGGAGTGTTGTTAGGCTCTGTTTCCCAGTTTGTATTCTGTACTGTCAGAAGAATGAGTCTGTAAATCATACTGCTGTGATAAATGTCATCAGAATCGATTCTGATAAAATAATCACCTTTCGTCAGACCGATATTCGGTGTCTGAAGAATTTCCTGATTCCAGTTGGAAACTGAATTATAAACCGTTTTGCCGTTGGAATCAAGAATTGTGATATTCCAGCCGTCTTTGTCATCAGCAGTAGCCTCGTGAATGAAATCAACAACCACAAAACCGTCATTTTCCATTGTAAAAGTGAAGAAATCTCTGTCTGCAACAGCATATCTTGATGTGATTGAGCCTACTTTTTCTGTGTTTATATCTATTCTTTCCGCTGTTTCCTGAGTATCGTTGAATTCACTCTCAATTGCAGAGTCACTTACAAATGAAACATTCAGAGAATATGCAATATTGCTGTACATATGGGAGCTTACCGTTACATAATAATAACCTTCGGGAAGACCCATAACACCGCTGTTCAGCATAGCTTTTTCCATTGTTGAGGAAGTGTAAAAATACTCATTTCCCTTTTCATCGGTCAGAGTTATGCGCCATGCAACATTATCCTTGCTGTTTTCGGCATCATTTTCGTGTTCAAAATAAAGAACGGTGTAACCCTTTTCCGTAATTCTGAAAAGATATGTATCCACATCTGATTTTCCGTCGGGGAGAACACTTGCCGAACCGTTCATTGTCACATTGAGCGGAAGATCATTGTATCTTGAATTGGTATCATTCGGTTCTGCTTCATAAAAGAAATTTTCTGCAAAACCGATCATAATATTATATTTATCCTGAGTAAAACCAGAAATGCATTCAACTTCCACTCTGTAATTACCGGGAAGCACACCGATTGCCGCAGACTTCACAGCAGTACCGACCTTTTCATAAGAGGTGCGGTTTATAACTCTGTAATCAATGGTTTTACCGGTACCGTCGGGTGAATATTCCTCATAAAGAGTGATATACCACAGACAGCTTTTCTGAGTATTTTCCGTATGATTGAAAGCGTAAAGGATAACTCCCCTTTCATCAAGAGTGAAAGTATAAACCTTTTTTGAAACAATTGAAGAAAGCGAGTCTCGCATAAAGTTGTTAAGCACGGCAGGAATGACAGTCACACCATTCTGTTCTTTATAACCGTCATCAGCATCAACAACATCGTCTGTGTTAATATCGGGGATAACATCATCGGGAGAAACAGCTGTATCGTTGCCGGGCATTGTTTCTTCCTCTTTGTAGACATTGCTGTTTACAACAGAAGAATTTGTTTCAAGAGGAATAACATTATTCCGCTCAGAAGCTTCTGCCGTGTATGTCTGAAGATTATCGATGAATTCTGAATTTTCACCGGTCTGCTCACCGTTTTTTGCAAGAAGATTCACGGGAAGTGAAAACGCAAATACAACAACAAGAAGCATCGTGATAAAACTATGCTTCACTGAATTTTTATTGTGCATCTGCACCACCTCCGCTCCGATTTTATATTTCTGCAAATAAAAAAAGATAACCATGCTAAGTATAGCACGGTTATCCGAATTATTCAAGTATTATTAATTAACCAAAAGAAGGAAATGAGAAACCTGAAACAAGAGCGTGAAGCTTTGCAAGAAGTTCACCGAAGAACTTGTTGAACTGATAGCTGAACTTGCTGAGAGCACCTTCGCATTCAAGAATCTGTGAACCTTCTGCAAGAGCGAAATCATACATATAAAGAACTTCGTATTCATATGTTGAAAGATCGTTTTCATCAAGAGTGATGAGACCTACGCCTCTGTTCATATCGTTGCTGTATGAGTTGCAGCCTACTGTGGGAACAGTTGTGATATCAATACCTTCATAAGTTGTTGTGAAGCTGTTTACGTGGTCATGACCGTAGAATGTAGCCATAACGTCGCCTGTTTCAACCCAAGCATCGAACTGACCGCCGTTGATGTGTGAGGGGCAGGGAGGCTCGAAGAGGAAACCTGTGAAAGAACCGAAATTGGGAACGGGAAGGTATGCCTGACCGTCGAATGTCCATTCACCGAGACCTACGGGAATCTTAATCATACCGAGAGCATCATAAACTTCGGGAACAATAATATGCTGGAAGCTCATTGCAGGAACCATTTCGCCGCCGTTTTCTGCTGCGAGAGCTGCTGCTGTTTCCTTGTACCAGTTGATCTGATCTTCTCTTACGTAATCATAACCGCCTGCTTCTTCTGTTGTTGTACCTGAGTCAACCATCCAGAGATTGAATGCAGTCTTTGTTCCGTCTGAAGAGAGGATGGGAAGGTTGTGGTTACCGCAGCCGTAAAGCTCAGGAATTGCATCATATGCAAGACAACCGGGGTATTTCTGGAATTCAGCAAGAAGGTATTCATTGGGAACACCCTGTTCCTGATCGTGGTTACCAAAAACAACTGTGAAGGGAACGCCTGCTTCAACAACGGGAGCAACAACAGCAGCAACAGCGTCTGACTGTAATTCACCCTTAGCAACAGTATTGTCACCCATAAAAATAACAAGGTCGGGTTCATAAGTTGCAAGAGCTTCTTTCATAAGCTGTGTTGTTGTTTCTTCGAGTTCTTCGTCGTCCTGGCTGTCAGCAAACATCATAATTTTGAATTTGCCGTCTTCATTGAACTTGAGAACATAATCTGAAGTATTTGCAGATGCCATCATTGCGAATGTAGCTGTAAGCATAAACATAGCAAGAACAACTGCGAGAACTTTTTTTGCGAGTTTCATAATCTCGTCACCTTTCATATAAAAATACAGATATATATTAGCAAATAAATTTCTGAATTGCAATAGAAAAATTACAATTTTACTTTTATCAGATATTTATTTCTTCTGTTTTGCCGAATTCAAGTATGTCTGCAATTCTTGAACTTGCCTTTCCGTCACCGTAAGGATTGGAAGCTTTACTCATTTTGTCATACTCTGATTTATCTTCAAGAAGAGTCTTGAATGTGTTGTAAATAAATTCTTCATCTGTGCCCACAAGCTTGAGAGTGCCTGCTTTGATTCCTTCGGGACGCTCTGTTGTGTCACGCATAACAAGGACAGGCTTGCCCAGAGAAGGAGCTTCTTCCTGCACACCGCCGCTGTCTGTGAGAATGAGATAGGAGCGTGAAAGGAAGTTGTGAAAATCAAGCACATCAAGGGGTTCAATGATATGAACTCTGTCATTGTCACCGAAAACTTCATTTGCAGCTTCACGCACAACGGGATTCATATGAATGGGGTAAATTACCTTGATATCGGGAGTTTCGTCAATGATTCTCTTGATAGCTCTGAACATATGATGCATAGGCTCTCCGAGATTTTCTCTTCTGTGAGCTGTAAGCATAATAAGTCTTGAATCACTTGCCCAGTCAAGCTCGGGATGAGTGTAATCATCACGGACAGTTGTTTTGAGAGCATCAATAGCTGTGTTACCTGTGATGAAAATTGAATCTTCACTCTTGCCTTCTTTAAGGAGGTTATCCTTTGACATCTGTGTGGGAGCAAAGTTGTATTTTGAAATGATACTTACTGCCTGACGGTTGAATTCTTCGGGATAGGGTGAATAGATATTGTAAGTACGAAGACCTGCTTCAACGTGACCGATGGGAATCTGCATATAGAAACAGGCAAGTGCAGTTACGAATGTTGTTGAAGTGTCACCGTGTACGAGTACAACATCGGGTTTTACCTCTTCAAGCACACCCTTGATACCCATAAGGATATTTGTTGTGATGTCAAAAAGTGTCTGTCTGTCTTTCATAATTGAAAGGTCATAATCAGGCACAACACCGAATGTGTCGAGAACAGCATCAAGCATCTGTCTGTGCTGACCTGTTACACACACAACAGTTTTAAGGTTTTCTCTCTTTTTAAGCTCCAGTACAAGGGGGCACATTTTTATTGCCTCGGGTCTTGTACCGAAAACAAGCATTACAGTTTTCATTTTTTCACCTTACAGTCTGTATGTGCCCTCAAGTGTGCAGATATTTCTTGTATCAAGAATAATCTTGCCCTTGAGCTTATCCATATTTTCTTTAATTTCATCGTGACCCACAAGAAGAACAACAATTTCTACATCATTAAGGAATGCATCAAAATCGTGATACTGATTCTCTACCATATCGGTTTTGATGAAGGGGTCATAAACCTTTACACCGTGCGCAAGGTGTCTTTCCATACTCTCAAGCATCTGAAGAGTGGGGCTTTCACGGACATCGTCAACATTTTCTTTGTATGTAAGACCGTAGAAACCGACCTTTGCAACCTCC
>JAZUCO010000101.1:0-3107 GCA_045639185.1 Acutalibacteraceae bacterium | reverse complement strand
GCTATCGGTCTTGTTATCCCCGAACTTAACGGCAAGCTCATCGGTGCTGCACAGAGAGTTCCCGTTCCCACAGGTTCAACAACAATCCTCACAGCTGTTGTTAAGGGCGCAGACGTAACAAAGGACGGCATCAATGCTGCTATGAAGGCTGCTGCTTCAGAAAGCTTCGGCTACAACGAAGACGAAATCGTTTCTTCAGACGTTATCGGTATGAAGTACGGTTCTCTCTTCGATGCTACTCAGACAATGGTTGCTAAGGTTGGCGAAGATCTCTATCAGGTTCAGGTTGTTTCATGGTATGACAATGAAAACAGCTACACAAGCCAGATGGTTCGTACAATCAAGTACTTTGCTGAACTCGCTTAATCAACAAGCACATATAAATTTCTCCCGTAGGATTTCCTACGGGAGTTTTTTTAATGTTCTGAGATATTTTTTTATTTCAGGAGAAATTCTGTTACTTTCAATTGCTTTCTGAATTGTTTTATTATGAATCCATACAGGCAGCTTATCATTTTCAAGATAAACAACTGTTTCAGAATACCGCTTGGCAAGAGCTGTTGCAAAAAACCAGGCGATCATCATATTGACATAGTATTCATCACTTTTAATATCTGAAACGATTTTCAGAATATCTGCAGAGAATTTATCATCAAGGAAATAGCGCATCAGCATTCCGATACCGTAGCGTATGACATACGATTTTTCAGAATTTATCCATTCAATACTTTTTGAAAAAATAACATCTGTATTCAGAGCAAAAACTTTAGGAGAAAACATATCGCAGGTTGCCCAGTTATCAATATACTTAATAAACTTTTCAGTTTCTGAAATACAGATATCAAAATCTTTTATCTGTTCAACAATAAATGCGTGAAGATTATCTTCTTCATAATATTTATGCGGAAGACATTTTATAAACTCCCTTCCTATGCCGCTCTTATAAAGATCTTTTGCAAGTTTTCGCAACATAGGAACTCGAACACCAATGACTTTTTCTTTATCAACAGTAGGCATCAATGCCGAATGAAATGATTTATATTCAGAATCCTGCAACTGAAAAAGTTTTTCACGTACAAGAGTTTCCGTTTCAGTCATATTTTATTACGCCTCTAGCCTTCTGCTCACAAAGAATAAGAAAATCATAAACATCATTCATCAGCACAAGATCTTCACACAGTTTCTGACCGAGCTTGTCTGAAAACACAAGGTCAAAATCAACGCTTTGTTTTGTGCAACAAATATTCTTTCTGTCAAGCCAGTTGCGTATGTTTTCAGGATAATCAGGATATTTGGTACGCTTGTACATATCACCTTCAAGAGTGAAAATATTCTGTTTTTCATAGGCTTTAAGAGCTTTCTGCCACGCAGGATGATTTTCTGTTATCAATTCACGCATTGCCTTGACAGTTTCAGGCTGCATCCAGTAATAACCGCAGCCATACATAAGCACATGAGGTGTGATAACAACAAAAAATTCAGGATAATGTCGAAATTCTTTCTTATCTTTCTTATATGAAAGCCATACAGACTCCCTGAAAAGAGTTTTATCTTTGGAATAACGAGTATCACGGTAAATACGGGATAAAACTTTATTGATTTTCGGAGTTGTGACAATAGTCGGATCAAGTGTTTCAATTACAGGTGTCATTTCGATAGCAAGTTCAGTAAGCGGTTTCAAAACAAATTCATCATAGATGTGCTTATGTTCATGAAACCATTCCTTACTGTTATTAAAACGGTTTTCCATAAGAAAATCAAAACTCTGAGGAGAAAACATAAAAATCAACCTTTCGGTGAATAATATAACATTAAATTTAAGGGGAACCTTTCGGCTCCCCTTTTTGATTTTATTAAAGAATTGTAACTGTACCGTCTTCTGTAACTTTAACCTTGTCGCCTGTCTTTACAGTGTTGAGGAATTCCTCACCAAGCTGGTCAATACAGATAACATCGCTCTTTTCCCAAACTCTTGCAAGAACAATTCCGCTTGCTGCAAGTGAATCGATATGTTCTGAGAAAAGGAATACTGAGGGATTAATGCCCATCTGACAAGCAGTCTGAATAACAAGACCACCTGTTGTTGAACCGATTGTGATAGGAAGACAAAGTGCCTTGCCTGTGATATTTTTGCCATAAAGGTCTTTATTGTTCTGGTCACTTACAATTGTGTTTTTTTCACCGTTAAGTGCACTTTTCTGGAAAGTTGCAAGTGTATTGACACCGCCGTGAGAAACAATTGCTTCACCTTCCCAGTTACCTGCTGCAATAACTCTGCCTTTGAATTCTTTCATTTTATTTTACCCCCTTACCTGTGATAATATCAAGAATATCTGCATCTTTATAATATCTGGAAGTAGAATAAGTACGCAGTTTATTTGAGTTTGTAATAATGTTATGCATACCTCTTGCAATGGGGTTGTTTGTATACATAAGAGGACAGATTGATGAAAGTTTGACACCGCTTCTCATAAGAAGCTGATACTTTGTTGTCTTCTTGAACTTTTCAACAACATCGGGGGCTGCAGTCATTACTGTACGAAGAACAACCTTTTTCTTGCCTGTAGCCTTGAGACCGTTTACGATGTCAGTTGTCCACTGGCAAAGCTGTTCGTATGTGAGATGAGGACAACCGATGAAGCAGAGGTTGGGCTTTGCATCAGTCTTTTTCCACATAACGGGATATGACTTGTAAACTCTTTCAAGTTCAGCATCGTCAATAATATAAACCTTTGCATCTTCTGTGATAAGACTTTCACCCTGTTTCTTCGCTTCGGGAGTAAGATTATCAATGTGATAAAGACCAACAGCACCGTTTGAAGCTGTTGCAGCACCGAAATCCTTAAGGTATGACTTTGTTTCGTTATTGAGTTCATCACCGATGAATGCATCAAGACCGTAAACATAAGGAACTTCTTCCATAACCTTCATACCGATAGCAGAACCGAGAACCTGAGCTTCGGGCTTCTTAGTTGTCTTTACATAAACTTTCCATGTAGCCTTTCTGCCTTCGTCTGTAACAAGACCGAATTCGGGAACATAACCTGAGATTGCACCGAAAAGGTCAAGCATGCCGCTGTTTCTGTTACATCTTGCACCGAGAACAG
>JAZUCO010000100.1:0-10778 GCA_045639185.1 Acutalibacteraceae bacterium | reverse complement strand
TATGAATAAATATGACCCCGAACACAGAATTGACCTTATTGTTGATGAATGGGGTACATGGTTTGATGTTGAAGAAGGTACAAATCCCGGCTTCCTTTATCAGCAGAACACAATGAGAGATGCTATGGTTGCAGGTCTTACGCTGAATATCTTCAATAAGCATGCTGACCGTATCAGAATGGCAAATATCGCACAGCTTGTTAATGTTCTGCAGTCGGTTATTCTTACTGACGGTGATGATATGATTCTTACACCTACTTATCATATTTTCAAAATGTATAAGGATCATCAGAAGAATACACTCATCGGTTCATTCCTTACAGCAGAGAAAATTGAATGTGAAGGTCTTAAAATGCCTGAACTTATTGAAAGTGCATCAATGGATGAAAATGGCACAATATATTCAACTGTTGTGAATGTCTGTCTTGATAAATCCAAGGAAATCAAGTGTCAGATTGCTGATTCGGAAGTAAAATCCGTTAAAGCTGAAATTGTTACAGGTAAAATGGATGACCACAATACCTTTGAAAATAAAGAAGTTGTAAAAACAGCAGAATTTACCGATTTTGAACTCACCGCAGACGGATTTATCGCAAATGTTCCTCCTTGCAGTGTTGTGAAATTCATTGTTGAAAGATAATGGAGCTCAGAGAGTGCAAAAAATGTCTTCTACTCCAGAGTGGTGATGAAGACAATCATAAATTGGTTCAGCAGCATATTGCAAAAATCAAACCAGAGGAGAAGTGTGACGAAGCGTCATACCAAAAACGTCTGGAAATATGCAGAAACTGCGATAATCTCATCAGCGGCACTTGTGTAAAATGTGGCTGTTATGTAGAATTCAGAGCTGCTTTCAGAAATAAGAAATGCCCTGATACAAAAAATAAAAAATGGTAAAAAAGAGAGATACAGCTGTATCTCTCTTATTTTTTCAGTATGAACTTTTCAAGTGCCTGTGCAACGCCGCCGTCTTTAGCATCGCATGATATGTATGAGCAGATGTCTTTTATTTCCTGTATTGAATTACCCATAGCAACGGAAATTCCCGCAGCCAGAAGCATATCTGTATCGTTGGAGCTGTCACCCATTGCAATGCATCTTTCCTCAGGGATTCCGATATGTTCAAGCATTCTTTTCATTCCCACAGCTTTGCCGAAGCCTTTTTTTACAAACTCGGCATAATAACTATGCTGATAAAGTATGTAATCTTTGCCGAAAATCTCTCTTTCTTCGTCTGTAAGCTGACCTTGTATGTACATCTTTGAGATTTTGAAATCTTTATAGATTGTGTCAAATTCGTCGGCAGAGGAGAGAAGATATTTAACAGAATTACGTCTGTCTGTGGGATTAATCCATATCATTTCGTCTTCGCCTTCAAACGAAATCTCACGTGTATCATTGATGAAGTGTGCACCGATGAATTTAAGCTCATCACGTGTCATAATTTCGCTGAAAATCTGCTGACCGTTGAATCTCAGGTCTGTGCCGATACCTGCAACGTAACCGTCAAGGAAATCATCGGCTTTGAGTTCTTGGGGGATAAAACCGTAAGAACGTGCCGTGTTGATGAAAACATAGCTTCCTTGTCTGCGGACTTCTTTTATTGTATCGATATTTATCTGCGGTATAACGCCGTCTGACATCAGAGTGTTGTCGATGTCAAGAAAAACGGCAAATTTTTCTGATTTCATAGTAATTACGTCCGTTATTATTCTTTGAACTGAGAATCTTCTGTCAATGCTGTGATGATGTTTTCATAAAGTCTTACAGGGTTGTTAAGAAAAGCCGTTTTCATAACTTCTGCCTGCTGAGAATCTGTTGTGAAAATGCTTACATTAAGAAGTTCTTCAGTTTCTGTATTGTCGGCATCACCTGAAAGCAGAGAAATGTCGAGTCTGTATTTATTGTCATTGATTTTGGAAACAGAAATTCTGTTTTCTTTTTTTCTTTTCTCATAAAGTGCTGTAAGCTTTACCGCTCTTACAGCTTTATTCTTTATGAAATGTGAAAGCTCATCCTTAAGATCACGGGAAATCTGTATTCCTTTTTCGTTGATATAAAGGAGCTCATTTTCAATGTATATAGCATTGACTTCAAGAAGGTCATCAATCGCCTGACAAAGTTCAAAATAATTTGCAATTCCGTTGTCATAAAGTGCAGACAGCAGATTGTCTTTTGAAAGAATACCTGAATGGTCTTTCAGCACATAGCAGATAATTATTCTGATTTTTTCAGTACTTCTGATGCCGCCTGTCTTGTCATCAACCGGGAATGCATCAAGCTTAAAATCCATAAATCACACCTCAAAGATTTGCAAGATCATAAGGAGTTCTCTGGTAAACGAAATAGTTAAGCCAGTTTGTGAAAAGAAGAACTCCTGTGCTTCTCCATGTTATGGGAGGCTTTTTTGTGGGGTCGTTATCGGGGAAGTAATTGACGGGAAGGTCAATTTCAAGCCCCTTGTTCTTATCTCTGAAATACTCTGTTGCAAGAGTGTCTTCATCGTATTCTGAGTGACCGGTTGAGAAGAAGTTTCTGCAATCCATATCAGAAAGAAGGTGTACACCTGATTCTTTTGAATATGACAGAACCTGAAGGTCTTTGATTTTTGCAATGTCATCCATTCTGATTTCAGTATGTCTTGAGTGGGGAACATAATATTTCTCGTCAAGACCTCTCATAAGGGGATGGAAAAGGTCAAGAGGCTGATGTTCGAAGATGCCGAACATCTTTTTATCAAGCGGATATTTTTTCAGTCCGTAATGATAATAAAGACCTGCCTGTGCACCCCAGCAGATATGGAAAGTTGAATATACATTTGTTTTTGCCCATTCAAAAATACTGCAAAGCTCGTCCCAATAATCAACTTCTTCAAATTCCATTTGTTCAACGGGAGCTCCCGTAACAATCATACCGTCAAACTTCTGATGTTTGACTTCATCAAATGACTTGTAGAACTTTGTAAGATGTTCCTGAGAAGTATTTTTTGATGTATGTGTAACTGTCTGAAGCAGTTCAATATCAACCTGAAGGGGAGTGTTGCTGAGAAGTCGCAGAATCTGTGTTTCTGTTGCAATTTTTGTGGGCATAAGATTAAGAATCAGAATTTTAAGAGGTCTGATATCCTGAGAATCCGCTCTGTCTTCAGGCATTACAAAAACATTTTCCTGCTCAAGAAAAGATCTTGCAGGTAATTCATTTGAGATTCTGATGGGCATTATAAATCGCTCCTTATCTTTTAACTTTCACATAGTCATAGGGACCTATTGCAATATTTCCGTCTGTTGTGACTATGCTACCTGTATAGTTTACATAAATTTCTGTTCCGTCGGAGTATGTTGTGCAATAGACACCTGTTACTGCATTTCCGTCGGAATCTTTTGTTATTTTTCTGTGGTCTGTTATTGTTTCATCGGTAAGCTCTGAGAACATTTCAGATGCATCATTGTAAAAATCAACTATTTCTGAAAGTCTTTCCGATAGAAGATAACCGCTGTAGCAATAAATGTTTGAGTCTTCATATATCCATTCATAAGCAGGAATTGCACCATATTCAATGAATCTTAACATATTATATCTGTAGAGCGGATTACCTGCATCTATGGGAAGTCCCGAATAAAGCACATTGCCGTGAAGCACAGCCTGTGCAAAGGGTACTGCTTCATAAGCTTCGCTTTCGGGATAGAATGTATCAAACTGCATATTTGTGATGTAAGAGGCATTGTAAAGCGCATAAAGATTACCGCCTGAAACGGAAAGTTCACCGTAATTTGAAACAGCACGCAGCATTGATGAAATTTCATTCATAGCATCCTGACGGGTGTTGTTGCTGTCTGAATAAAGAATCTGTCCTGCATCTGTAACTGAAATTCCGTCAGCATATGAAGTTATATCACTATCAAGATATTTTGTGAATGAAGTGCTGAATGCTGAAATATTCATCAGGTTCATTTCAAAGAATGTATCTTCGGAATAAATTGCAGGGTTTGCTTTTTCCGTGCCAAGGTCAGACGCCTCTTTGCCTATACGTGAAAGGAAAGAGGAAGATGCTCTTTTGTTGTAACCCAGGTCATTCTGCATCATAAAACCTGCAGTTTTACCGCTTATTTCAAAAGACTTTTTACCTATAGGGTAATTTCTGCCTGAAGAGAAAATGTTTGCTCCCAGAAGTAATGTACAACCTTGTTTCTGTGTGTAATCATAAAGGCTTTTGAGGCCGTTTTTACCGCCGTTTTTGCTGTTTACGGCAGATGTGTAGATATTGCTGTTGCCGGTGCCGCCTTTGTATATTCCGTTGTAGTTGAGCACAATATTGCTTATGCCTTTACCTTTCAGAATGCCGAGTATATCGGTTGTCTGATGTGTTGTTGTAAGAATTTCAGATTTTTCCGCACCAACAACGGTAAGATTGAATGGAAGATTATCAACTTCTGTTGTTTTTTCTGATGAAAGACGTGAAGAGAGAATAAATTCTTCTCTTGCCGCAGATGCCATAGCAGAGTATGTTGCATTACTGCCTGAAAGGAATTTGTATGAAACAGAAATTTTTCCGTTGTATGAAACACCTTTGTATACAGATGTTTCATCAATATGTTTTACCTGAGTTATGGTGAAAACGGGATAGATTGCAGATAATTTTCCGTCTGAACCTCTGTTTGCTCTGATACTTGCAAGAGCATCACCGTCTGTAATTACAGCAATGAATGCGCTGTTTTCCCTTTTTGCTCCGAATAAGGGGAGAGTTGCTGATGCTGATTCTGTTTCACGCTGATTGTATGGGTCGGTTCCGTAAACATCAATATTGATGCTGCTTGTTGAATCATCTTTTCTTGAGAGATTCATCAGTGCCCCTGAATTGTCAGGTATAAGAAACCAATCATCGTTACCGTCTGTTTCATCAGATGCAAAACACGGCATAACGCTGATATCTTTTACAAAAGCACCTTTTGAGCACACAAGATTTTCTGTGTCGATGGTCATAACAACTGATTGATTTTTAAGTTCATAAGTAACCGTGAAAATTACATAAATATCGTCGGCACTCATTTCTTCCTGAGATTTTTTTGCAGTTTCCTTGTTGTTGCTCATTGTGTATGTTACGGAGAGAATTCCGTTTTCGATGCTTAATGCCGAAGATGACATAGCAACTGAATCTGACTGGGTATTCATCTCATAAATACCGTTGTCAGTGTAAAGAGTCAGCGCAAATGCGTATGAACTGTCTGTGAAAGATTTTTTCAAAGCAGACCATTTATAGCCTGTTGTAAGGTCTTTAACAATAACCGAATGATTTTTCTTGTCTGCGCAAAGCTCAATAAAACTGTTTTTTGCAACTGTTTCATAGTTCCCCGAGTCTGTGAAAAATACATTGTCAGCCTTTGTTTTTTCAGCAACAGCTCCGGTATTGTAAACCGTTTTGTTGCCTCCGCAGGATGTGAAAACTCCGCAGAATATCATTATCAGTATGAGCAAAACTGATGTTATTCTTAATTTCTGCATTGTGTCACTTCCTTTCAGTTATCAGTTAATTATAGCATAACCCTTGTCAATGTGCAATATTTTTATTTTTTTTATTTACAATAAAAATGCCTGCGCATACAAGAAGAATGGAAATAAGACCTTTTATGCCGAAAGCTTCGCCTTTTTCGTTAAGAAGTACGGCTGAAAGTATGAATCCGAACATAGGATTCATAAAGCCGTAAACTGCAACGGATGAAACATCATTATGTTCAAGAAGTTTGCTCCAGAGCGAATATGCCGCAGCAGAAAGAAATGCAAGATAAAACAGTATCAGAACTGATTTTGTGCCGCTGAAAGAGAAACTTCCGCCCATTAAAAGACCACCTGCAATCATAACAATTCCGCCGAAAATGAATTGCCAGGAGCTTAGCAGTACCGTGTTGTGATTTTTTGAAAATTTCTTCATAAGTGAAGATGAAAATGCATATGCAACGGTGGAAATCAGCACAAAACCTTCACCCGTAATCTTCAATGAACCTTCTGTAAGACCTGCCAGATTTATAAGTATAATTCCGCAGAAACCCACTGCACTGCCTATGATTTTTGCAGGGGTTATTTTTTCTGTTCTGAATACGATGCAGGAGATGAGGATTGCAATAAAAACATTTGCTCCTATAATAACCGAAGCCTTTACACCTGAAGTGTTTGCTAGTCCGATATAGAAGAAAAAATACTGCAGAATTGTCTGAAAAATACTGAGTATGAAAACAGGTGCAATATCATTTTTCTTAGGTACAATCAGTTTCTTGTTTGCAGCACTTGCCATACTAATTGCCAGTATGCCTGCAAGGGTGAATCTGACACCTGCAAACAGAATCTGAGATGCCGTGTCATCACCTGCAATTGAAAATTCAGAATATCCGATTTTGATCACGGGGAATGCGCTTCCCCATAAAAAACTGCATATTCCTGCAATAAGACAGACTATTGCAGGTTTTTTCAGAATAATACCTTTTTCCAAAATACCCGACTCCGTGTAAAATATATTTAATTATAGGCTACAATGTAAAATAAAGCAAGTTTTATGTTGACAAAAAATAAAAAATAAAATATACTGTGTGTATCAGAAAGTACTATGGTGAAAATTATGAATGCAAATAAAAAGATACTTCTTTCCGTAATCGCATTTGTTTTAGTTGTTGCTCTTGGGGGAGTTATATTATTTTTCCTCGGTTCAGACAACAGAAAAGAACCTTATGTTGATGAATACGGTAACGTTTATTATCCTGACGGATATAATGATCCCGACAAAACAACATCTGTCAATCTTCCTGATTCACCTGCTATGGGTGATCTTTATATGGATGCACAGGAAAGATCAATTATCGAAGCATTCGTTTCAGGTTCCTACTATATTTCAATGATCGATATGAATTCTCCTGATCAGGCGCAGATTGATATTGCTATCAGAAATGAAGATTTCCAGATGGCTGCAGAAGTTGAGGGTGTAAAGTTTGAAATTATGTTCCTTAATTCAAATCTTTATCTCATCGATTCAGAAAAGAGATATATCGATATGAGTTCTCTCAGTGCTCTTGCAGGTGCAGAGGAAGCATTTGATACAGAGAGTATGAAAGAAGTTGCAGCCGTACTTGATGTTTCTCAGTATAATTTCCACTCTGTTGAAAAAGAAGACACAACCGTCGATAATTCAGCAGCAGTGTGTTATAAATATATTGCAGATGATCTTGAACTTAAATTCTACTTTGTTTCAAGTGAACTTCGTCAGATAGACTTTGTTGCTGGTTCTGACGGTGAAAATCTTTCAATCAAAGTAAATCAGTTTCTTCCGTACATTCCGTCAGATAAGTTGACGGTGACAGGACTTAAAAAGACAAACATCCTCGAATTTTTCAAAAATCTCGGGGTTGAGTTTGGCGCATATTAATGAAATACAGCTGCTGATTTTCAGCGGCTTATTTTGTTTGAATATTCAATCGGCGAAAAGTGAGGTTAAATTATGGGCGGTTTTTTTGGCGTAGCATCTAAAGAAGATTGCGTTTTTGATTTATTTTTCGGAACAGACTATCATTTCCATCTCGGCACAAGACGAGCAGGTCTTGCTGTATACAATAAGGAGAACGGTTTTGATAAAGCTATTCACAATATCGAAAATGCACCTTTCAGAACAAAGTTTTTAAGTGAATATGAGGATATGCACGGCAGCTATGGTATAGGATGTATTTCAGATTTTGAAGCACAGCCTATCCTTATAAGAAGTCATCATGGTACTTATGCAATCACAACTGTCGGCAAAATCAATAATACAGATGAAATTGTAAAAAATATCATCGGCAGTCACACTCATTTCTTTGAGATGCGAAACGGAGAAATTAACCCTACTGAGCTTGTTGCAGCAATAATCAACCGCAAGGATAATTTTATTGAGGGTATTCAGTATGCTCAGGAAGTTATCGAGGGTTCAATGAGTATGCTTATTCTTACTGAGAAGGGCATCTATGCTGCAAGAGATAAATTCGGCAGAACTCCTGTTGTTATCGGTAAGAAAGATGAAGGTTTCTGCGCAAGTTTTGAAAGCTTTGCATATCTTAACCTCGGTTATCATGATTATAAAGAACTTGGCCCCGGTGAAATTGTGGTTTTTGATGAAAATGATATAAAGACTCTTGTAGCACCCGGTAATGAAATGAAAATTTGTACATTCCTCTGGGTGTATTACGGTTTTCCCTCATCATCATATGAGGGCATAAGCGTTGAAAAAATGAGAAATAAGTGCGGTGCACATATTGCAAGACGAGACAATGTCCGTCCCGACTGTGTAGCAGGTATTCCCGATTCAGGAATTGCTCATGCTGTCGGTTATGCAAATGAGTCTGGCGTACCTTATTCGAGACCCTTTGTTAAGTATACACCAACCTGGCCCCGTTCATTTATGCCTACAAATCAGAAGAAGCGTAATCTTATTGCAAAGATGAAGCTTATTCCCATTCACGACCTTATTGAAGGCAAGAGTCTGCTTCTTATTGACGATTCAATCGTCAGAGGCACACAGCTGAGTGAAACCACTGATTTTCTTTATGAATGCGGAGCAAAGGAAGTTCACATCAGACCCGCTTGTCCGCCTCTTCTGTACGGTTGTAAATATCTGAATTTCTCAAGTTCAAAATCAGAAATGGAGCTTATCACAAGACGAGTTATCGCAGAGCTTGAGGGAGATAATGTTTCAACTGAAATTCTTTCCGAATATTCAGATCCGGATAGTGAAAGATATCAGAAAATGCTTGATAAGATATGTGAAAAACTTCACTTTACTTCTCTCAGATATAACCGACTTGACGATATGCTCGAAGCTACCGGACTTCCCGCAGAAAAGCTTTGTACTTATTGCTGGAACGGAAAAGAATAAACTGAATATGTTTTACGGCATTTTCTTCGGAAAGTGCTGTTTTTTTATTTTAACTGTTGAATTTCTCTGTCGAATGTGGTATATTTAACAAATAGATTTTAATCCACGGAGGTTTATATAATGGCTAAAAAGCTTTTGCTGGGTAACGAAGCCGTTGCAAGAGGTCTCTTTGAAGCAGGCTGTAACGTTGTTTCAAGTTACCCCGGTACACCCAGTACAGAAATCACCGAATATGCCGCTACATATGATGAAATGTATTCAGAATGGGCACCCAATGAAAAGGTTGCCTGTGAAGTTGCTATCGGTGCATCAATTGCAGGTGCAAGAGCATTCTGCGGTATGAAGCACGTTGGTCTTAACGTTGCTGCAGACCCTCTTTTCACAGTATCATACACAGGTGTCAACGGCGGTCTTGTTATCGGCGTTGCTGATGACCCCGGTATGCATTCATCTCAGAATGAGCAGGATTCAAGACACTATGCAGAATCGTCAAAAGTTATGATGCTTGAACCCGCTGATTCAAAGGAATGTCTTGAATACACAAAGAAGGCATTTGAATTCTCAGAAAAATTCGATACACCCGTTCTTCTCAGACTCACAACAAGAGTTGCTCACTCAAGAAGTCTTGCAGAAACTGCAGACAGAGCAGATGTTCCCGTTAAGGAATATGTGAAGAATCCTCAGAAGTATGTTATGATGCCTGCAAATGCAATTCCCAAGCACATTGTTGTTGAAGACAGAATTGCAAAGCAGATTGAATTCTTTGAAACAGATGACATCAATACTGTTGAGTATTATGATAAGAAAATCGGTATCATCACAGCAGGTAACTGCTATAACTACGCTAAAGAAGTTCTCGGCAAGAATGCATCATACCTCAAACTCGGTTGTGTATATCCTCTTCCCGAAAAGAAGATTATTGACTTCGCTAACGAATGCGAAACAATCTATGTAATCGAAGAACTCGATCCCTATATCGAAAATCATTGTAAGAAACTCGGTATCAAGGTTCACGGTAAAGACGTTTTCACACTTCTCGGTGAATATTCTCAGGCTCTTGTTGCAAAAGCAATCCTCGGTGAAACAAAAGAAGCAGATGCTGTTGATTTTGACATTCCCCGTCGTCCTCCCGTACTTTGTGCAGGTTGCCCCCACAGAGGTCTTTTCTATGCTCTTAAGCAGGAAAAGGTAACTGTAAGCGGTGATATCGGCTGTTACACACTCGGTGCTCTTCAGCCTCTTGATTCAATCGACACAGTTATCTGTATGGGTGCTTCTGTTTCAGCTCTTCACGGCAGAAATAAGGTTAACCCCGAAAACGCAAAGAAGAGTGTTGCTGTTATCGGTGACGCAACATTCATTCACTCAGGCGTTACAGGTCTTATTGATATTGCATACAACAACAGTGCATCAACTGTTATCGTACTTGATAACTCAATCACAGGTATGACAGGTCATCAGCAGAATCCCACAACCGGTAAGACAATCAAGGGGGATCCCGCAACTCAGGTTGACATTGTTGCTCTTGCTCACGCTGTAGGTATCAAGAGAGTAACTGTTGTAGATCCCTATAACCTCAAGGAAACAAGAGATGCTATTCATGCAGAGCTTGAAGCAGATGAGCCTTCACTCATCATCTCAAGAAGACCTTGTGCACTTCTCAAGACAGTTAAGCATAATCCTCCTCTCAAGGTAAATAAGGATAAGTGTAAGAGCTGTAAGATGTGTATGAAAATAGGCTGTCCTGCTATCAGCATGAAGGACGGCAAGGCAGAAATTGACTTCACACAGTGTGTCGGATGTAATGTATGTACACAGATGTGTAAGTTTGATGCTATTGAGGCTTAAGAAAGGAGTTAACTGAAATGAATACATATAGCGTAATGATCGT
>JAZUCO010000099.1:0-16238 GCA_045639185.1 Acutalibacteraceae bacterium | reverse complement strand
AGGTGTGCAGATTTTTACAGTTTTGAGAGCATCATAAACTTCAGGCACGATAATGTGCTGAAAAGCAAGTGAATAAACCTTTTTTCCGTACATATCCTCGTAAGCCTTGCTCTTTTCTTCATACCAGGCTACTTTTTCTTCAGATGTATTCGCATACTTCCCCTCATCATCATAATCACCTGAGTCAAATATCCAGAGGTTGAATTTAACTTCATCACCATCTGTTGCAAGCACAGGCACATTGTAAGTACCGCAGCCGTCCATTATATCGCCTTCATCAACAGAAATGCTGCAGGAGAATTCATTATAACAAGCCATAAGCTCCTGTCTTGTGAGAATTCCTGATTCAGAATCGTGATTGCCGAATGTAAGTGCAACGGGAATATTTCTCTTTTCAAAAAGCTTCATAAATCTTCTTGTTCTTTCAAAGACTTCTTCTCTGCCGCAATCAGATGAAATTGTATCACCTGTTACCACAACAACATCGGGTTTTTCTCTGTCAAGAGCATTTTCAATAAGCCACATTGACATTTCCTGATTATCAACTCCGAGATGTGTATCAGTCACGTGCATAACTCTGAGTTTACCGTTATTGAATCTCAGAGGTTTTGACGATGTTTTATCAAAAATTTCTTTATTCATTTTTATCACTCATTCAGAAAAATTTATTGAGCAGTACATAAATGCAGTACTCATACTTTGTCTATTTTACATCGTATCAGATAAAAAATCAACATAATTACACAACAAAAAAAGTAAAGATATTATAAAGAAGAAGCAGGGTTTACACACCCTGCTCTGCATTTTCATGCTTTTTGTTTTTGAAAAGATGAATTATACCTTCTTCGTTGAGAAGATTGATAATAATTACAATAAACGGAAGAATAAAAATACCCATAGCTCCGAAAATTTTAACACCGAGGAACATTGCCATAATTGTGACAACAGGTGAAATACCAACCTGTCCTGCAACAAGTTTCGGCTCAATTACCTGACGGATAACTGTTATGAGTGCATAGATAACAAGAAGACCTATACCCATTCCGATCTTGCCGGTCATAAATGAATACACACTCCATGGCAGCATTACCGTTCCTGTGCCGAGAACTGGAATAATATCGATAAGTGCGATAATCAGACAAAGCCATATAAGATTTGAGCCGTCAAAAATCTTGAGAAGCTTAAGAGTTCCGAGACCTATGAATAATTCAGCAGTCGTAATTATAATGATTGATGTATAGGCCTTGACCATTTTACCGACAGATGAAATAACAATTCTTTTTGCTCTTATGAGTTTCTTCTGATTTTCTTCAGAAAACTGTCTCAATACAAAGCCCTTGATATCATCAAAAGTTGCAGTCATAAAGCAGGAAGCCACAACAGAAACTATAAATCCGATAAGAGCATTGGGAACTTTTGAAATAGCGCTGCCTATGGGAGATATCAGCTTTGTAAGATTGCTTGTTATAGTGGAAACTATATCACCGCTGACAATGAATTCTCTTAATGCATCAATTCCGCTTGTTACAGCATTGTTTGCCTCAGCAGGAAGCATTGATGCAAGTTCAAGGTCAAGATATGCTGTTTTTATAACATCAAAAATATCACCTGATGTAGAGCATCTGTCAATAAATCCTGTTATATAGTCTTTTGCTTCTGAAATAATTCTAACACCAATCAGCGCAAACAGCCCGAGAATCACCGCATACACAAAAACAGAAAGAAGTGCACTCACAACTCCCTTGGATGCAAATTTCACTTTTCCTGTTATAAATTTAAGCGGTCTCTGAAGCAGAGCTGCCACAAGCAGAGCTGCAATAAACGGAAATACAACGCTGAATGCATATTTCATAAACAGCAGAAATGCTGCAATAATCATTCCGAAATACAGCACGTTTACAATAAACGACCATCTTTTCTGAGTTTTATCCAAACAAAACACCTCATTGGTTATTTTATACACTTTCTTTTATTTTACACTAAAACTACACCCGAAACAAGTACAAATAAAAATATTTTTATAAAGAAATTATAAAGAAAAATACAACCTGCAAAATACAGGTTGTATCTGAAATTATCTTTCTTCGTAAGGGACATAATCTCTTCTGTCCTGAACATTCATATAAGCCGGACGGATGATTTTGCCTGAGTTTATAATTTCTTCAAGTCTGTGAGCACTCCAACCTGCAATTCTTGCAACAGCAAAAATGGGCGTGTAAAGCTCCTCAGGAATACCGAGCATTTCATAAACAAAACCTGAATAGAAGTCAACATTTGCGCTGACACCCTTATAAATCTTTCTCTTTTCGGCAATAGCATCAGGAGCAAGACGCTCAACATTTGTATAAAGTCTGTATTCGGCTTCAAGACCTTTTTCAACAGCAAGTTTTTCAACAAATCCTTTGAAAACTTCTGCTCTGGGGTCTGAAAGTGAATATACTGCGTGACCCATACCATAGATAAGTCCGCTGTTGTCAAAAGCTTCTTTATTGAGGATCTTCAGAAGATATGCTTTAATTTCCTCATCATTGTCCCAGTTCTTTATGTTTGCTTTTATGTCCTTAAACATATTACGAACTTTGATGTTTGCGCCACCGTGACGGGGACCTTTAAGTGATCCGAGAGCTGCAGCAATAGCTGAATAAGTATCTGTACCAGAAGAAGTTACAACGTGAGTTGTGAATGTAGAATTGTTTCCTCCGCCGTGTTCAGCGTGAAGAATAAGCGCAAGGTCAAGAAGTTCAGCTTCAAGCGGTGTAAACTGACCGTCTAGACGGAGCATATAAAGAATATTTTCAGCTATTGAGTATTCTTCCTTTGGTTCGTGAATAAAAAAGCTGGGATTTCCTTTGATGTAATAATTATATGCCTGAAAACCGTATACAGAAAGTAACGGAAATAATGAAATAAGACGAACACACTGTCTTAAAACATTACCTATTGATGTATCATCAGGTTTTTCATCATAAGAATAAAGTGCAAGAACACTTCTTGCAAGTGAATTCATAATATCACCTGAGGGTGCCTTCATAATAAAGTCACGCACAAATGATACGGGCAGTTCACGATAATTTGCAAGCACATTCTTGAACTCATCAAGCTGTGACTCATCGGGCAAAGCTCCGAAAAGAAGAATATAAATTGTTTCTTCGAATCCGAATCTTCCTCGTTTTGCCATATCTTCAATAATATCTTTAACATTGTATCCGCGGAAGAAAAGCAGACCTTCACAAGGTATATCCACACCGTTGACAGTCTTTTTTGACTGAATCTCAGATATCTCTGTAAGACCGGTAAGAACACCTTTACCGTTAACGTCACGAAGTCCTCTGTTTACGCTGTATTTTGTGTAAAGTTCAGGGTCAATAGCACCTTCATCGAGACACCTCTGCTTATACTTTTCAAGCTCCGGCGCATTGCCCGAATAGAATTTTTTAATCATTCTCTTCCTCCTTCGCAGTGCACCTCTCCCCGGGACAGACGCACAATCATTCTATCTCAAATAACCTTTTCGTATTTTCTGCAGTAATGCTGAGTAATTCTTCAGCAGAAATACCTCTGACACCTGCAATTTTTTCTGCAACATACTCTATATATGCAGAATTATTTCTCTTTCCTCTCATTGGTACGGGAGCCATATAAGGACAATCTGTTTCAAGCAATAATCTGTCTAGCGGTATCATTTCTGCGACCTCAACAGGTTTCACGGCATTCTTGAATGTAACCGCACCGCCGAGGCCTATATACATACCGAGTTTCAGCACTTCCCTAGCCATCTCTGCACTGCCTGAATAACAATGCAGTACTCCCTTAGGCTTATATTTCATAAGAAGTTCCATTGTATCTGCGTGAGCTTCTCTGTCATGCACTATAACGGGCATATCATACTTTACTGCAAGCTGAAGATGCTTTTCAAAAACATCTTTCTGCACATCTTTCGGCACAAAATCATAATGATATTCAAGACCGATTTCACCAACTGCCACACACTTTTCGTGCGAGAGCATTTTCTCAATTTCAGCAAGTCTGTCATCTGTGAATTCAAGTGCAGATTCGGGATGATAACCGCATGCAGCATAAACAAACGGATATTTCTCTGCCATTTCAAGTGAAGCGAGAGATGATGCCACATCTGTACCGCAGTTTATAATACCGACAATGCCCGCATCCGGCAAGGAAGCGAGCAAAGAATCACGGTCGATATCAAATTGCTCATCATTATAATGAGCGTGTGAATCGAAAATATTTTTCATTATCTGATTTTAGCTCCTACGGGAAGGTCATCAACAAAGATAACTCTTACGTCGTCTTCTGCTGCATCAGCTGCAAGGATCATACCGCAGCTTTCAACACCGCAGAGTGTAGCGGGTTTCAGATTTGAAACAACTATAACTTTTTTGCCGATAAGCTGTTCGGGTTTATACCAGAGTGCAATACCTGATGCAACAGTTCTGGGATTTTCTGTACCGTCATTAAGTGTAAGCTGTAATAATTTTTTTGCTCGTTTTACGGGAACACAATCTGTAATCTGTGCAACTCTGAGGTCTACCTTTGCAAAATCATCAATGCCGATTTTTGCAACGCCTTCAATTTCCTTGGCAATTTCAGCTTTTCTGCTATCCTGCTGAGCAGCCTTTGCCTTAGCTTCCATTTCTGCCTGAATCTCTGCTGTTATCTTTTCAACATCGATTCTTGCAAAGAGAGGTGTTGCTGTGCCGACCTTATGACCTGCGGGAATTGCACCGAATTCCTTAATGCTCTCATATGTGTCAATATCTGTATTAATCTGTGAAAGGATTGCCTTTGATGTTTCAGGCATAAATGCTGAAAGTTCAACTGCAATAATTCTTATACTCTCGATAAGGTTGTAAAGAACCGTTGAAAGTCTGTCTTTCTTTTCTTCGTCCTTTGCAAGTGCCCAGGGAGCTGTTTCATCAATGTATTTGTTACTTCTCTTTGCAATTGTAAGAACTGCATCGAGTGCATCAGCAATTCTGAAGTCATCGAATGCCTTTTCCATCTTGGGAAGTGCACCGAGAATATCAGCCTTGAAGCCGTCATCAAGCTCTTCTGATGCTGTGTTACATGCGAGAACACCGTCAAAGTACTTGTTTGCCATTGCAACAGTTCTGTTTACAAGGTTACCGATTGTATTTGCAAGGTCTGAGTTATATCTTTCAATCATTGTATCATAAGAGATTGAACCAACCTGTGCGTGAGGCATTTCTGAAAGAAGATAGTATCTTACTGCATCAACGCCGAATCTTGCGACAAGCTCATCAGCATAGATAACATTACCCTTTGACTTACTCATCTTGTCTTCGCCGAAGAGAAGCCAGGGATGACCGTAAACCTGTTTCGGAAGCTCCTCACCGAGTGCCATAAGCATAATGGGCCAGTAAATTGTATGGAATCTGATAATGTCCTTACCGATTATATGCACATTTGCAGGCCAGTATTTTTTATACATTTCTGAGTTATGTTCCGGATCATATCCCAAACCTGTAATATAGTTGAGCAGAGCATCAACCCAAACATAGATTACATGTTTTTCATCTCCGGGGAAAGGAATTCCCCATTTAAATGTGGAACGAGAAATACATAAATCCTGAAGTCCGGGTTTTATAAAGTTATTGAGCATTTCCTTTTTACGGCTTTCAGGATAAATAAAGTTGGGATTAGTTTCAATATACTCCTCAAGCTGTTTCTGATATTTGCTCATTTTGAAGAAATAAGCTTCTTCCTTAGCAGGTTTTACTTCTCTGCCGCAGTCGGGACATTTACCGTCAACAAGCTGAGCCTGTGTCCAGAAAGATTCACAAGGAGTGCAGTAAAGACCTTCATACTCACTCTTGTAAACATCACCTTTATCAATTAGTTTTTTAAATATCTTCTGTACTGATTCTTCGTGTTGTTTATCGGTTGTTCTTATGAATTTATCATAAGTAGTGTTAAGCATGTCGCAGATGTCTTTAATTTCGCCAGCAACTTTGTCAACATACTCTTTGGGTGTAATGCCTGCTTCTTTTGCATATTCCTCAATCTTCTGACCGTGCTCATCGGTACCAGTCTGAAAGAAAACATCATAGCCCTGAAGTCTCTTAAAACGGGCAATAGCATCTGTAAGAACAATCTCATAAGAGTTGCCGATGTGAGGCTTTCTAGATGTATATGCAATGGCTGTGGTTATATAATATTTCTGTTTTTCCATTATAAATAAATCCTCCGTAAAAATATACAGATCAATTATACTATTATTTCCTGAAATATGCAAGATATTTTTTATTTTATATTTTTCATTATTAATACTTGAAAAATATTCCTCGAATGCTATAATAAACTTGAATAAATATAAAGGAGCGTTCCTTATGAAAAAATTCATATCAATTATGATGTCAGTTATAATCCTGATATCTGCAATGTCTGTAATGGCATTTGCAAATGAAGAAGTCACACCCGTTATTTTTGTTGATGGTATCGGCTCTTCAAACACAGTAAATACAGAAACAGGCGAAACTGTATTTCCTCCCGCAACTGATGCTATTGTAAGCGGTGTTTCAGAAGCTGCACTTCCTCTTATAAAGTCACTTGTCAGCGGTGATTATGAAGCTGTCAGCGAACCGCTCTGCAACGCGCTCGTTACAATTTTTGACGGTATGGCTTGTGACGAAAACGGCAACCCCGTTTACCCTACAACATCTGCATACACAATGCCTGATGCTGAAACAATCCTTTCAGGTAAAATGGCAATTGACACTCCCAATCTTGGTTTTGATGCAGCAGAAATCACATATTTCAGCTATGACTGGCGTATGGATATGCAGACAGTTGCATCTCAGCTTAATGACCTTGTAAAACTTGTAAAAGATGCAACAGGCGCAGACAAAGTAAACCTTGTAGGTTTTAGCATGGGTTCTTGCGTAGTTACTACATATCTTCATGATTACGGCTATGAAGATATTGAAGATGTTATTATTCTCTCAGGTGCATTCAATGGTGTTTCAACTTGCGGTGAACCTTTCAGCGGTCAGATTGCATTCAATTCTGCAGGTATGGTCACATTCCTTAAGACAATGCTCGGTGACGATTTCTCTGCAACTCTCCTTTCAACACTTATTGACATTCTCAATCAGTCAGGTATGCTTGACGGTGTTCTTGCTTTTGCAGAAGAACTCAACTATGCAATCCTTGATGATGTTTTTGAGCTTGGTCTCAAGACAACATTCGCAAGAATGGCCGGCATATGGTCAGTTGTCCCCTATAATATGTATGATGCTGCAAAAGAACTTCTTATCGGTGATAATGTAACTGATGAATTCATTGCTAAAATTGATTACTACCACAATGAAGTTCAGGCAAACAACGAAGAAATTCTCAATGGTGTTATCGAAAACGGCGGCAACCTTGCAATTATTTCAAAATACGGCAGCACTATTCCTCCCGTATGCGTAAGCCAGCTTAATATCGGTGATATGGTTATTGATACTGTTTATACATCATTCGGTGCAACTTGTGCAGATGCAAACACAACTCTCGGTGAAAATTATGTTCAGGCTGTAGATTGCGGTCACAACCACATTTCTCCCGACAATATGATCGATGCTTCAACAGCAGCGTTCCCTGAATACACATGGTTTGTAAAGGACCTTATGCACGCAGACCACACTCCTGCACAGTGGGAACTTATCAGATTCATTTTTGCTTCTGAAGAACAGCCCACAGTAAACGATAATGCAACATATCCCCAGTTCCTTATCAGCGTTTCAGAAGATGAAATCGTTCCTCTTACAGCTGATAATGATACTGGTAAATACGGTCAGTCAACAGATAAAGTAAGTCTTTATGATATGATCGTTAATACACTCAAGAAAATCATCGATTACATCAAAAACCTTTTTGCAGGTCTTTTCTAAGGAGATTTCACAATGATTAAAGTTGGTATTCAGACTTATACTATCCGTGACTACTGCAAAACTATTGAAGACATAGACAAGACTCTCGCTGAGCTTGCGTCATGGGGTGTAAAGGATATACAGATTTCAGGCATCGGCAAGGTTGACTGGAATGAACTTGCCGATACCGTAAAAAAATACGGTATGAATGTATGTGTTACACACACATCATTTGAAAGAATGATAAAAGAAACAGATGCTGTTATAGATGAACACATCAATCTCGGCTGTGACTGTCTCGGTATCGGTGCAATGCCCGGTGAATATGAAAGAACTGAAGAAGGCATTGAAAAATTCTTTGCAGACCTTATTCCAGTTGCAAAGAAAATGAGAGAACGTGGAGTTCATCTTGCATACCACAATCACGATTTTGACCTGAAGAGATTCGGTGACAAATCAATTCTTGACAGAATGCTTGAACTCGATTCTGACCTTCTCTGGTTTATTCCCGACGTTGCATGGCTTCACATTGCAGGTGAAAAACCCGAAGAATATCTCAAGAAAATGCAAGGCAGAGTCAAGGTTCTCCACTTCAAGGATTACAACCCTGTTGAAAATCAGGAACATCCCTGGGCATTCACAGAGCTTGGCAAAGGCGTTGTAAACCTCAATGCCTGTTATGAAACAGCAAAAGAAATGGGCATTCCCTACATTATGTTTGAGCAGGACAACAACTGGACAGTTGATGCAATGCAGTCAAGCAAAGAAGCTTTTGAATTCATGAAAAATCTAGGCTGATAATATGGCAAAAAAATTCTCCGTATCATCTGATACGGAGATTATTTTTATCATTCTTCGGTTTCTGCTGAAACAAGATACTGTTTTCTGTATATAAAGAATACAAGAAGAACAACATATTTTATTGTATGAAGAATACTTGTGAAATCAGGAAGGAAATTGTTTCCTGTGCCTCTTACTACATATATAGAATTGAGTATACCGATAACAAGCTGTACAACAAGAACAAGACAAGTAAGAAGTGTCAGGTTGTTGAGAAGTTTATTAGGTGCCGAAAGCTTGTATATTTTCCAAAGATAGAAAATAAACGGTGTGGAAACTGAGAAAAACTGCATTGCAATATTTATAACAGCTGTTATAGCAACAATGTTATTTCTTGACTGAATTTCTGACGGTGTGAGCATTTCTGCAGCATTGTACTGCGCAACGGCATAAGCAAACAGCATAGCAAGAACAGTGAGAATAACTGATAAAATTATACATATGACAGAAAAAATTGTAAGATTTCTGCCCATATAATAGTTTTCATTCTTTTCACAGAGCTTGCATGCCTTATTGACAATTGTAAAGCCTTTTATCAGCATTATATAATAGAAAACAACAGAAACAATCGCAACACATGAACATATATTTTCGATCACGGAAGGGATGTTATCTATCCTGCTGATATTACTTACCAAAGAATTCAGAACCAGAGCAATTGCAGTAACAATAAAAATGGAAGAGGCTTTTATATCAAGCCCTTTTGCTATATCGCTTTTTTTCATTACTGTCTCCTTACAGAGTCTTGTAAGCCTCTTGTGTAACTCTCACCATTTCGTCCATCTTGCTTTCCATATCGGCAACAAGTTTGAACTGTGTACGGCATCTGTCAAGGTTGTGTTCGGGATACTTTGTGCCAAAGTATACGTCACCATCAATGTAGTCTGCAAGGAATCTCATACCGCATTCGAGTGTAAGAAGCTTTGCTGAGAAAGGAAGATATTCAATTTCCTTTTCATTGAGGCTCTTGCCTGCTGTTGAAAGATAGCCTTTTACATACTTTTCATAAAGGTTGATATCCATTGAAACCTTTGAAAGGTCTTTTTCGTCTTCTGCAGCTGTGCTTGCACCGAAGCGGATAGCGTCACCGAAGTCATAAAGTGCAGAGCCGGGCATAACAGTGTCAAGGTCTACAATACATACAGCTTCGTTTGTGTCTTTATCAAACATAATATTATTAAGCTTTGTATCGTTATGTGTAACACGCACGGGGATTTCACCCTTTGCAATAAGTTCAACGATTACCTTTGTATCATCTTCTCTTGCAAAAGCAAACTCAAGTTCGGGAAGAACATTATCTTTTCTGCCTGATACATTCTTCTCTGCAGAAGCCTTAAGATTGAGGAATCTCTTGTATGTATCGTGGAAGAAAGGAATTGTATCAAAAAGAGTTTCACCGGGAAAATCTGCAAGCTGTGACTGGAATTTGCCGAATGCCGCACCTGCTCTGTAGAAAATCTCATCATTTTCAATGCTGTTATATGAAAAAGCATTGTCAACAAAGTTATAAAATCTCCAACATTCGCCTTCTGAATCAAAGAAACAATTCTTACCGTCAAGAGTAAAGTAAACAGAAAGTGTTTCTCTGTTGGGGTCACCGCCTTCTTCTGCAATCTTTTTGCGAAGATGGTCTGTAACACGCATTGCATTATCCATAAGCTCAACAGGCTTTTTGAAAACTGCAACATTAATCATCTGGAGAAGTCTTTTTTCTCCGCCTTCAAATTCTATAACATATGTACGGTTAATATGACCAGCGTGAATCATACTCCAACTTGTCATTTTTCCGCCGATACCGTATGCCTTAAGAATTTCATCTATAGTTGACGGAAGCTTATCTTCAATAATTGCCATTTTTCAATCATGTCCTTTCAATAATCGTAGTTACGATATTCCGAATGTAATTATATACTTTTTTTTTAATTTAGTCAATAATTTTTTATTATAATACTTTACATAACCAAAAAAATAATGTAAAATAAATGCAACAGATGACAAAACACGGAGGTATTCTTTTATATGGACAAAAAATTCAACAGAATTCTCTTAAAACTCAGCGGTGAAGTTCTTGCCGGCGAAAAGAAACATGGTATTGATTTTGATACTGTTGCAAGTGTTTGCGAAGTTATTAAAAAATGTACAGACATCGGTGTTCAGATCGGTATCGTTGTTGGTGGCGGCAATTTCTGGAGAGGCAGATCAAGCGGCAGTATGGACAGAACAAGAGCTGACCACATCGGTATGCTTGCTACAACAATGAACGCTCTTGCAGTTGCAGACACTCTTGAAGCAATGGGTGTTGATGTCAGAGTTCAGACTGCAATTGAAATGAGACAGATTGCAGAACCCTATATCAGAAACAAAGCTGTAAGACATTTTGAAAAAGGCAGAGTTGTTATCTTCGGCTGCGGTACAGGTTCACCCTACTTCAGCACAGACACAGCAGCATCACTCAGAGCAGCAGAAATCAATGCTGACGTTATGCTCAAGGCTACAAACGTTGACGGTGTTTATGACAAAGACCCCAACAAGTTTGATGATGCTGTTAAGTTTAACACACTCACACACGCAGAAGTTGTTGAAAAAGGTTACGGTGTTATGGACAGCACCGCTGCAGCTCTTTGCAAAGACAACAATATACCCATTCTTGTTTTCAATCTTCAGGACCCCGAAAATATCTTCAGATCTGTTACAGGCGAAGATATCGGCACTCTTGTTATAGACTGATACATAATCAATAATTTACGGAGGTTATCTCATGGAACTTAAAGAACTTTATGAAAGCACCAAAACCAGAATGACAAAAACTATCAATGCACTTCACTCTGAATATGACTCAATCAGAGCAGGCAGAGCAAGTGCTAAGGTACTTGATAAAATACAGGCAGACTACTACGGAACTCCCACTCCCATCAACCAGATGGCAAGCGTTTCAAATGCTGATGCAAGAACACTTGTTATCCAGCCCTGGGACAAATCAGCTCTCACATTAATCTGCAAAGCTATCCAGCAGTCAGATCTCGGCATCAATCCTCAGAACGACGGTATTGTTATCCGTCTTAACTTCCCCCCTCTCACAGAGGAAAGAAGAAAGCAGCTCACTAAGGATATCGCAAAGATTGCTGAAGATTCAAAAGTTGCTGTTCGTCAGATCAGACGTGACTCTATCGACAAGATAAAGGCTGCTAAAAAGGCAAACGAAATCACAGAAGACGATCAGAAATACGGTGAAGACAAGATTCAGAAGATCACAGATGATTTTGTTAAGCAGATTGAAGAAATTGAAAAAGCAAAATCAGCTGAGATCATGGAGATCTGATAATGGCTGACAATAAATGCCTGCCCGAATTTTCTGTTCTGCCTCGTCATGTAGGATTCATAATGGACGGCAACGGAAGATGGGCCAAAAACAGAGGTCTGCCCCGCAGTGAAGGTCATAAAGAAGGCGCAAAAACCTTCAGAAAAATCGGTGAATATGCCGGTGACCTTGGTATTGAAGTTGCAACATTCTACGCTTTCTCAACAGAAAACTGGAAACGTCCTGAAGCTGAAGTAAACGCCATTATGGCTCTCTTCGGTGATTATCTCAACGAGGTAATTGACAGAATCAGAGAAAACGAAGAAAAAGGAATAAGACTCAGATTCATAGGTGACAGAAGCGGTATTTCTCAGGAACTTCTTAACCTTATGGACTACACGGAGCAGCTCACAAAAGACAAAACACGTATAACACTTAATATTGCAATCAATTACGGTGGCAGACACGAAATTGCTACCGCTGTTAAAGATATTGCAAAAAAAGCGGTTAACGGTGAAATTTCACCCGACGATATTGATGAAAATATGATTTCAGACTACCTTTACACACAAGGACAGCCTGATCCTGATCTCATTATTCGTCCCAGTGGTGAATTCAGAACTTCTAATTTCCTCACCTGGCAGGGTGCATACTCAGAACTCTGGTTCTCAGACGTACTTTGGCCCGACTTTACAGAAGAGCATTTCAACGATGCTCTGAGAGCTTACGAGCAAAGAAATCGTCGTTTCGGCGGTGTATAATTCAACTTTTCAGCGGAACTGTTTTTTTCGGTTCCGCTGAAAGTGTTGTTAATGAAAGGTTAATATATTATGAAAACTCGCATTATAACAGCATTGGCAGCAATAATTGTGATTCTTGTGCCCTGTTTTGTTTTCCTTCACACTTTTGCTTTGCCCCTTATTGTAGGTATATTTGCGGCAATTGCAGTTTATGAAGTAATCCACGCAACAGGCGGCAAAAATAAGGTTCTGCTTGCAATAAGCTGTCTGACGGCTGTTGCTGTCCCCTTTATTTTTCACTTTAACATTGAAATTCCGTTTATGCCCGTTGCAATCATCTATGCACTGGCATACTTTATAATAATGGTGCCAATGCACAAAAAGACAAAATTCAACGATGTTATAACAGCTCTTTTTGCAACAGTTGCAATTCCCTGTTCACTTTCAGTTTTTGTTCTTCTGCGTGACATTTATATCGCAGACAGCGAGAAATACACAAAGGCTTCAGGTGTATTCTTTATTCTCTTTGCAATGTTCTGTGCCTGGATGACAGACACTTTTGCATATTTCTCAGGCAGATTCCTCGGCAAACACAAACTCTGCCCCAATGTAAGCCCAAATAAGACAATTGAAGGTGCTGTAGGCGGTGTTATCGGCAATATCATTGCAAGCTCTGTAATGTTTATTATTTTTGACAAATACTTCTTCACAATGCATACAATAGCACTGTGGCAGATTATAATTATAAGCATAGTACTTTCTGTTGTAAGTATGTTCGGTGATCTTTCAGCATCACTTATAAAGAGAAATCACGGCATCAAGGATTTCGGAAATATTTTCCCCGGTCACGGTGGTGTTATGGACAGAATAGACAGTTGTCTATTTGTTCTTCCCGCACTTTATGCTGCAATATATTTTATTAACATCTGAGGTTGATAATAATGAAAAAAATAGCCATTCTCGGTTCAACAGGTTCAATCGGTACTCAGTCAATAGACGTTGCTCTCAAACACGGATATAAAGTCACAGCTCTGACTGCTCATTCAAATTATAAGATTCTTGAAGAGCAGGCAAGACTTATGAATCCTGAAAAAGTTGCTTTATTTGATGAAAACGGAGCAAAAGAACTTAAAACTGCCCTTGCCGATACAGACATAAAAGTGCTCTCAGGTATAGACGGCATAATTGAATGTGCCTCAGAAACAGATGCTGACACAGTCATCAACTCAATTGTAGGTATGGCAGGTCTCAGACCGACTCTTGCTGTTATAAATGCAGGTAAAACTCTCGCTCTTGCAAACAAGGAATCGCTTGTTGCAGGCGGTCAGCTTGTTATGGATGCGGCAAAAAAGAGCAATGTTTCCATTCTTCCCGTAGATAGCGAACACTCTGCTATTTTCCAATGCCTTGAGGGGAAACCTTCAAACAAAGCTCTCAAAAAGATTATTCTCACTGCTTCAGGCGGTCCTTTCTTCGGTAAAACAAAAGAAGAAATGCAGAATATGACTGCTGCCGATGCTCTCAAGCATCCCAACTGGAGCATGGGCGCAAAAATCACAATTGACTCCGCAACAATGTTCAATAAAGGTCTTGAGCTTATTGAAGCAGTATGGCTTTTCGGTGTTTCTCCCGATATGATAGACATTGTTGTGCACAGAGAAAGCATTGTACACTCAATGGTGCAGTATGATGATAATTCTGTTATCGCTCAGCTCGGTCTGCCCGATATGCGAATACCCATTCAGTATGCACTCACCTACCCTGAAAGATTTGAATCTCCTGTAGGTGAAATTGACTTTGCAGAAATGGGCAAACTTACATTCTACAAACCCGATTACGAAACATTCCGCTGTATAGATATATGCAGAGATGCAATAAATCAGGGCGGTCTTATGCCTTCTGCAGTAAATTCCGCAAACGAGGAAGTAAACAGACTCTTCCGCGAAGGAAAAATCAGATTCAACGATATTCCTGACCTTATCCTCAAAGGTGCAGCAGCTGCTCCTGTTATGGATACATTTACCGTTGACGACATTGACAATTCTGATAAAATAGTCAGAGAAGCAGTTATTGATTCAATCAATTGAAAGGATTGACATTTTCTTGAATTTATTACCATTAGCTATAAATATTTCTGCTGTCTGGAATAAAGTATGGCCAATTCTTATGGCTATTCTTTTCTTCGGACTCATCATAGGCATTCATGAGCTTGGACATTTTCTTACAGCAAAACTTTTCAAAGTAAAAGTAAATGAATTTGCACTCGGTATGGGTCCTGCTATTTTCAAAAAGCAGAAAGGTGAAACAAAATATGCTCTCAGATGCTTCCCTATCGGTGGTTACGTAAGCATGGAGGGTGAAGATGAATCGTCTGACGATGAAAGAGCTTTCTGCAACAAAAAATGGTGGAAAAAATTTATCATCGTTGCTGCAGGTGCAGTTATGAACCTGATTCTCGGATTTATTTTTGTTATCATCCTCACATCTATGGAAGACCTCATCGGCACACCGCAGATTCACAGTTTCTATGAAAACGCAACATCTGCACAATATGGTCTTGAAGCAGGTGACACAATAAAAGAAATCAACGGAACAAACATCTATTCAAGCCGTGATATCGGTTATGCACTCCAGAGGGATGAAGACGGTGTTTATGATTTCGCCGTAGAGAGAAACGGTGAAAAAGTTATACTTGAAGATGTGCATTTTGAAACAAAAGATGCCGGTAACGGTCATAACATCATCATTTATGACTTTATTATAGTCGGTGTTGAAAAAACATTTTTCAATGTAATCTCAACTGCGGCAAAAGACACTGCTTCACTTGCAAGACTTATATGGCTGACACTTTATGACCTCATTACAGGTCACTACGGTATAAATGACCTTTCAGGTCCAGTAGGAACGGTATCCATCATTGCGCAGACCACTTCTGAAGCCGTTGCAACGGGTGCAGGGTTTGAAAATATTATCTATATTATGGCACTCATTTCAATCAATGTGGGTGTATTCAACCTTCTTCCCGTTCCCGCTCTCGACGGCGGCAGGCTGTTCTTTATCGGCATTGAAGCAATCATAAGAAAAAAAGTTCCTGCAAAATATGAAGGATATATTCACGCAATAGGTCTTTCAATACTGATAATGTTTATGGTATTTATCACATTCAATGATATTAAAAATCTCATCGTAAATTAAATCCTATATGCAAGGGGGATTTCTATGTACACAAGAAGAAATGCAAAGGAAGTTAAAATCGGCAACATCAAAATCGGTGGTAATAATCCCGTTGCGGTACAGTCTATGCTCAACACACTTGCTTCAGATGCAGATGCCTGCGTTGAACAGGCATTGAGATTGCAGAATGCAGGCTGTGAAATCATCAGAACAGCCGTACCTGACCTTGATTGTGTAAAAACTGTTTATAAACTCAAAGAAAATCTTTCCATTCCTGTTGTTGCAGACATTCAT
>JAZUCO010000098.1:0-17641 GCA_045639185.1 Acutalibacteraceae bacterium | reverse complement strand
TTCGGAATGCATCAGCTTTCCGCAGGACTTGAAAAGATGGCTGGCGGCAAAATGGAATCTGTGCTTAAAAAAGTCACATCAAAAAAATTCCTTGCCCTTCTTCTCGGTGCAGGTGTAACTGCCGCAATTCAGTCTTCATCTGCTGTAACCGTTATGCTTGTTGGTCTTGTTAACTCAGGCATTATGCAGCTTTCTCAGTCCATCGGCGTTATTATGGGTTCCAATATAGGTACAACGATCACCGCTTGGGTTCTTTCACTTACAGGTATTGACAGTAAAAATTTCTTTATAAGTATGCTCAAGCCTGCAAACTTCTCACCGCTTGTGGCTCTGATTGGTGTTATTTTTATAATGGCAGGCAAGAAGCAGAAACACAAGGATATAGGAAGTATCTGTGTAGGCTTTGCTGTTCTTATGTACGGTATGACAATTATGTCAGACTCAGTTGAAGCTCTTGCAGAATTGCCCGGATTTGTAAATATTCTCACATTCTTCAAGAATCCTATAATGGGTGTGCTTGTGGGACTTGTATTCACAGCAATCATTCAGTCATCATCAGCATCTGTCGGTGTGCTCCAGGCTCTTGCAATGACAGGCGCAATCACATACGGTGCAGCAATTCCCATCATTATGGGTCAGAATATCGGTACCTGCGTATCATCACTTATTGCATCTGTAGGTACATCAAAGAACGCAAGACGTGTTGCAATGGTTCATATACTTTTCAATGTTATCGGTTCTGTGATCTGCCTTACAGTATGGCTCATTGCTGACGGCATAATCAAGTTTGCATTTACAGATGTTGCTGTTGAACCGTTCAATATCGCTGTTATTCATTCAATATTCAACATTGTCACAACAGTAATGCTCTTCCCCTTCTCATCACTTCTTGAAAAACTTGTTAAACTTATCATTCGTGATGCTCAGGAAAAAGAAGCTGTTGTTCTTCTTGATGATCGTCTTATGACAGTTCCTTCATTCGCTGTTGCAAAGGCTGAAACAGTAACAGCAGAAATGGCTTCTCTTGCAAAGAAGAGTGTTAAGTCTGCAGTTTCACTTCTTGACAGATACGATGACAAGACAGCAGCACTTGTTGAAGAAATGGAAGACAAAATTGACCGTTACGAAGACGAACTCGGCACATACCTTGTAAAGCTTTCAAAAAAAGAAGTCAGCGATAACGACCTTAAGAAGATTGCAAAGATTCTTCACACAATCAACGACTTTGAACGTATCGGTGACCACGCAAGCAATATTCTTGACACAGCAAAAGAAATGCACGAAAAGAAGATTTCTTTCTCTCAGGATGCAAAGGATGAACTTGAAAATCTTAACGATGCAATTTCAGAAATTCTTTCAATAACAGTAAAATCCTTTAAGAATGATGATATTGAACTGGCTGAGATTGCTGAGCCTCTTGAAGAAGTTATTGATGAAATAATCGACCATGTCAAGAGCAACCATATTGACAGACTCACAAAGGGTGAATGCACAATTGAACTCGGATTCATCCTTTCAGATATGCTTACAAACTACGAAAGAATCTCAGACCATTGCTCAAATATTGCTGTTGCTGTTATCGAGGCTCAGAGAGAAATGTTCGATGCTCACGAATACCTCAGAACAGTCAAGGAAGAAAAAGCAGGCAGATATCAGGAATACTTTGATAAGTATATGAAGCAGTTTTCTGTAAACTGATACTCAGGATGTTTCAGGCATCGACAGCGGTGTCTGTAAAATAAATTATTTCCTTTCAGGAGGTAGTCAAATGAAAAAGTCAATTAAAAAAATTCTTGGCGTATGTTTCATTGTGGCAACAATTATGTGTATTATGACACTTGTTGCATCAGCCGAAACACATAATTACAACGGCAAGAATTACGAAGTTAATGTTGAAGGTGACTTCAAGTACATCATTGTAAATGAAGAGTCACTTGGTTCAAAAGAAGCAAACTACGGCGGCGGTGCGATTCTTGTCAAATATACCGGCACAGCTTCATCTATTGTAATTCCCGCAAAACTTGGCGGTGAACCCGTATTCTTTATCAACGATTCAGCTTTCAACGGTAACAGTGCAATTCAGACCGTTACAATCGGTGAAACCGTAAGAGCTATCGGTGCAAATGCATTCCAGTATTGTAATGGTCTTCAGACAGTTCTTATTGCAAAGAATGTTGATTGTATTTATAACTATGCATTCGGTGACTGTACAGCACTTAAGTCTGTAACATTCCAGAAGGGTTCAACTTTGAAGACAATTGAGTATTGTGCATTTATTACCTGTACATCACTTAATAATTTCATAATTCCCGAAACAGTTACAACAATCGGAGATTATGCATTCTTAAATTGTGACAGTCTTACAGAAATAACAATTCCTGACAGTGTTACAACAATTGGCGGTGCTGCATTCTTCAGCTGTACATCTTTGGTTACAGCAGATATTGGTGATGGTGTAAAAGAACTTATTGCTATCAGAAATCTCTGGGGAGATAACTGGGGTACAGATGCAGACTATGATGGTGTATTCGAAGGTTGTATCAGCATGAAGTCTGTTACAATCGGTAGTTCAGTAGAAGTTATCGGACAGGATTGTTTTGCAGGTTGCGGATTGACAGAAATTATAATCCCCGATAACGTGAAGATCGTCGGAAACGGCTCTTTCCTCAATTGCGGTTCAGCAAAGAAGATTGTTATTGGCGATGGCGTTGAAAAGATTGAGTATTGTGCTTTTGAAAATTGCGTTTCAGCAGAATCAGTTCATATCGGCAAAAATGTTTTAACTATAGGCGATATTGCATTCCGAAATTGTGATTCACTCAAGAATCTTGTAATTCCTACAAACGTTACAACTGTTGGTAACGCATTGTTTTTCAGCTGTAATGCACTTGAAACTGTTGTTATCGGTAATGGTCTTGCAGATCTTCCCACAAGAAGAGATCTTTGGGGTGAAAACTGGGGTACAGATGCAGATTATGACGGTATGTTTGAAGGCTGTACAAGTCTTTCATCTGTAACTTTTGGTAGTGCAGTTAAGACTATAGGTCAGGATTGCTTTGCAGGTACAGTATTGACAGATGTTTATATTCCTGATAATGTTCTTACTCTTTCTCACGGTTCTTTTACAAACTGTCAATCTCTTAAAAAAGTGGAAATCGGTAATGGTGTTGTAGAACTCGGCTATAGTGTATTTGAAAATAATTCTTCGCTTACTGATGTTATAATTGGTAGTGGTGTCATAACAATCGGTGACATTACTTTCAGAAATTGTGATGCACTTAAAGAAATTTATATTCCCGGTAACGTAACAACATTAGGTAATGCAATGTTCTTTGATTGTAACAGCCTTGAAAAGGTTGTAATCGGCAATGGTGTTACGGAACTTCATACAAGAAGAGACCTCTGGGGTGCTAACTATGGTACAGATGCTGATTATGATGGTACATTTGAATGTTGCGGAAATCTTAAAGAAGTAGTTCTCGGCAGCGGTATTATCTCCATCGGTCAGGATACATTTGCAGGTACACAGATTACTTCTCTTACAATTCCCAAAAAGGTATCTACTCTTTCATACGGTGCTTTTGCAGGTGCAACACAGCTTAAGGATATCTATTTCACAGGCAACTGGGCAGCAAGTGTAGGTGATAATATTTTCTCAAATATTGCTGCAGATTACACATTCTATTATATCGACGGTAAAATCGGTTACGAAGATGCAAATTATAATAACAAAACAACATTTGTACCCGTAACAGTTACATTTGATAATAACGATGACGATGTTTTCGCAGCCCCCACAGAAGATCAGATTCTTGCTCCCGTTGGCGGCTATGTAATTGAACCCATTGACCCCTCAGCATACGGTTATCATTTCGTAGGCTGGTATAAGGATGCAGCATGTACTCAGAAATGGGATTTTGCAAACGACAAGGTAACAGAAGACACAACTATCTATGCAAAGTGGAATTCTGTTGATGATGTTGCTCCCGTCAGACCCGAAAATGTTGCAACTGCAGAAAAAGACGGCAACTCTATCACACTCAAGTGGTCAGAAGTTGACGGTGCAACAAGCTACAACGTATATGTAGACGGTGTTAAGGTAAATGATGAAGCTGTTGTTAAGTGCGAATACCGTGTTTCTTCTCTTGACAGCTCAACAACATATGAATTTGTTATCACAGCTGTAAACTCAAAGGGCGAATCACCTGACAGCCTTATTTATGCAGACAGAACAACAGACCACGTTCACGAATACGGTGAATGGACAGAAACAAAGGCTGCTACCTGCGCAGAAGACGGTGAAAAGACAAGAACCTGCGAATGCGGCAACACAGAAAAAGAAGTTATCCCCGCAACAGGTGCACACGAATTCGGTGAATGGGTTGTTGTAACAGCTCCCACTCAGGATGCAGAAGGTCTTGAAAAGAGAGAATGTGCTTGCGGTGAAACAGAAGAACGCACAATCGCAAAGATTACTCTTATGCTTGGTGACGTTAACGGTGACGGCAAAGTAAATGCTATCGATGCACGTATCGTACTTCGTACAGGTGCTCAGCTTCAGACTCTTGAAGGTGACGCTGCAATCGCTGCTGACGTTGACAAGAACGGCAAAATCAATGCTCTTGACGCAAGAAAGATTCTTCGTGTCGCAGCTCAGCTTGATACACTCTGATATAATAAAAAGTAAAAAACATAAGCCTCCGTTTTCACGGAGGCTTTTCTTTGCAGTGTTGTAAAAAATGCAATAAAAAAAGTCAGCACTTTTGTGCTGACAAAAAAATGGAGCGGATGACGAGGCTCGAACTCGCTACCTCCACCTTGGCAAGGTGGCGCTCTACCAGATGAGCTACATCCGCAACTGCTCATATATAATAGCAGATGTTTTTGCGTTTGTCAAGAGTTTTTATAAAAAATTATAATGTTTTTGCAAAAATCAGAATTTATCGCTTTAGCGATAAATTCTTTAGATAAGAAATAATAGCGAATAGATAATAATGTCGGAAGGGGCTTTGCCCCTTACCCCATTTATTATGAGCAAAGCGAATAACAAGGTTCTGACGAAGTCAGGTTCTTATATGATTTAAGCCCGCAGGGCTTCCGATTCTATTATCTTTTATCTTTTCTCTATTATCTCAGTAATTTATCGCTCAGCGATAAATTATTGTTTGTAAAAAAAAGGTGCCCTTGCGGACACCCTTGATTCTGATTAATTTTTGAGGCTCTGCATCGGAGCAGGAATTCTGCCGCCACGGTTGATGAATTTAGCAGGAGAATATGTATTCACGGGCATTATGGGACCTGATCCGAGAAGTCCGCCGAATTCAAGCTCTTCGCCTTCTTTTTTGCCGATTGCGGGAATAACTCTTACTGCAGTTGTCTTTGAGTTGACCATACCGATTGCCGCTTCGTCTGCAATGATAGCAGAAATTGTTGCGGCTGTTGTGTCACCGGGCACAACAATCATATCAAGACCGACTGAACATACAGCTGTCATAGCTTCGAGTTTTTCAAGTCTTAAACAACCGCTTCTTGCGGCATCAATCATACCTGCGTCTTCAGAAACGGGAATAAATGCGCCTGAGAGACCACCGACGTGGCTTGATGCCATTACACCGCCTTTTTTAACAGCATCGTTGAGCATTGCAAGTGCAGCAGTTGTGCCGGGGCATCCGCACTGCTCAAGACCGATTTCTTCAAGGATATGTGCAACAGAGTCACCGACTGCAGGTGTGGGAGCGAGTGAAAGGTCAACGATTCCGAAGGGAACACCAAGTGTTTCTGATGCGATTGTACCCACAAGCTGACCCATTCTTGTGATTTTGAATGCAGTTTTCTTGATAAGGTCTGCAACCTGAGTCAGGTCAAGGTCTTTTGACTTTGCAAGCGCTGCTCTTACAACACCGGGGCCTGAGACACCGACATTGATTACGCAGTCAGGCTCACCTGCACCGTGGAATGCACCTGCCATAAACGGGTTATCTTCGGGAGCATTACAGAAAACAACAAGCTTTGCAGGTCCGATGCAGTTATTGTCTTTTGTGATTTCTGCAGCCTTAACAACAGTTTCACCCATAAGCTTAACGGCATCCATATTGATACCTGTTTTTGTTGAACCGATGTTTACGCTGGAGCAGATATGCTCTGTAACGGCAAGAGCTTCGGGGATAGCTTCAATAAGCTCTCTGTCACCGGGTGCAAAGCCCTTCTGTACGAGAGCAGAGAAACCGCCAAGGAAGTTGACTCCGCACTTTACAGCCGCTTTCTCGAGGGTCAGAGCGATTTTAACAGCATCTTTGTTTTCGCAGGCTGCAAGCACCATCGCAACGGGTGTAACAGAAATACGCTTGTTGATGATGGGTATACCAAGCTCTTTTTCAATCTGTTCACCTGTTTTTACAAGGTCTTTTGCGTATGTTGTGATTTTGTTATAGATTTTTTCACAAGCCACATCAATGTCTGAGTGGCAGCAGTCGAGAAGAGAGATACCCATTGTGATTGTACGGATATCGAGATTCTCGTCCTGTATCATGGTAATGGTTTCAAGAATATCTTTTGTGTTAAGCAAGTCCGTCACCTCAGATGTTGTGCATTGCGTTGAATATATCTTCGTGCATTGCTCTTATTGAAAGGTTTTTCTCGTTGCCGAGTGCTGACATTTCATCAACAAATTTTGAAAAATCGCAGTTGATTGCAGAAATGTCTGCCATCATAACCATAACAAACATATCCTGAAGAACTGACTGTGTAACATCAAGAATATTGATGTTGTAATCTGCACATTTTGCAGAAACTGATGCAAGAATGCCTACTGTATCTTTACCGATAACTGAAATAATTGCTCTCATTTTTTTACCTCCGTATTGTGTTTTATATAAGTCCTACATTAAGGACAGAGAGTGCAAGAAGTGTCTGCGCAATGAAATATGACGCAATGTTGAAGTCTTTGAGTCTGTAATTCTTTTTGAGTTTTTCGTTTATCATAAGAATTACAAGTGTGATATCCGAACAGAAGAAAAGTGCTCCGCCGAATGCAAGGCAAAGACCTGCAAAAACAGAATTGCCTGCGATTATGTACTGAATTCCGAAAGATGCGGCTTTGACAAACATTGTTGCAAGGATAAGACCGTAAACCACAAATGCAATAATAATCGGTGCGCCGAATTCGAATTTAGACTTGCTGTTGATTACAACATAGAGAATTGCGATGATTGCAACTGCCGCAAGAATCTCGGGGATTGTGAGGAATTTGCTGTCAGGGAAGTGAATTACAGTTGCCTTTGCATAAGAGACAAGATACAGCACGTGTGCTGCTGCAAAGAATGCCATTCCTATGCCGAATGTGACTCTGCTTCCTTTTTTTACGTGAAGGAAAAGGTCACCTACCCAGGAAGCTGAAAGACCTATAAGCATAAATTTTGCAAATTCAGAGTCATTGCCTGAGTAAATGAATGAAATAACAGCAATTGCAAGGAACATACTTGCGCAGGTCATTTTGCAAAGGAAAGATTTAAGGCAGATACCCGGTCTCTGGAAATGCAGAAACAGGGGAGTGAAGACAGTTTCAATCACTATTGCCGAAATTGTGAGTATAAGAAATAATGAACGATCCATAAAGGTATCTCCTTATTTATTCTTTTTGCTGCTCTTTTTCTTTTCTGTTTTCTTCATTCTGAAAACATATATTTCTGCAACTGTCACGGCAGCAACCGCAAGAATTGCAAGAATTATTGTAACGGGCGTGATAGTTTTACCGGCTGAGCCGTCTTCAAAAGAATCGTAGTTGAGATCTATATCTTCTGCGGCTTTTCGGAGCTCATAAACAGCAGTTGCAATGTCGCTGAATGAACGGCTCTTGTCACGGGTTATGAGAGTTTCTGCCTTGTCGGCAGCATTTGTGTATGCACGCTTGTAGTCGAGGAATTTATCCTGCTTGAAATCGGGTAATTCCCAGTTTGTGATGTATTTGTCGATGGCTGAATCAAGTTCAGAAACATTTCTTTCGCAGTTGTCAACATATTCCCTGAGACCTTTTACATCGTCTGTAAGAATAACATTGAAACCTATGCTTATAAGTTTATCCCACCATATTTCTGTGTCCTGCATTTCGCTTCCGCAGATTTCGGGCATACAGGGTGAAGCCATTGTCCTGATTCCTGAATCATAAGCTGTATTCTGAACTTTTTCACCGAAGATAACACCGTAGGGATTCTTTGTTGCAAGGTGAATACCGTCTGCATAAGCTGCATCTTCCTTGACATTTGCTGTTGCCGCAAAGATGACATTGCCTTTGAAATAGCTCATAATCATAGGCTCAAAAGAAAGAGATTCTTTCCATTCTGCGATTTCATCTGCAGATGCATCATCAATGTAGAAAATAACTTCATTCTGCATATTGTTATCTGCAACGAGCTTTGCAACGTCGTTTCTCAGTGTCCATTCAAAATCAAGCATAAAGAGTGATTTCTTCTTTGTCTTGTTGATAACATTGAGATATGATGAATTCTTTCTCATATCAAAAACATCCTGGAGAGAGGGAACTTTTTCTGCAGAAAAAGCTGCATTTTTGCCTCCGTGCCCCATAAGAAGAGTAAGGTCTTTTATATCGTCATATGTCATTTCAGCAACAACGGTATCTTCGTCATAATTGTAAGTTGTGCGTGTGACGGTTTCATCCTCCATAAGAATAAGCACACCATCTGAAGTTGCACGGATATCTATTTCGATGATATCTGCACCTTCGTTTTCAGCATTCTGAATTGCAGCAATTGAGTTTTCGGGAGCATTATTTGTGCTTCCTTTTCTTGCAACAACCATTGTATAGCCTGTATGGTCTTTGTATATTTCGTGAAGCGGCGGAGTGTCATCTTCCGCATATGCAACGATTGTGAGAACCGAACACACGGAAATTATTATAAGAATTATTGATAACAGTTTTCTGATGTTTTTCATTTTATACTCCCGATAAATAGGTATTTGAAGTAATTTTAACATATATATATCTTTTTAACAAGTAAAAAATAAAAAAAATAATACAGAAAATAAAAAATTTAAGGAAACAATTAATTTAGCGGCAAATCAGAATTTGTCGGGGACAAATTCTGATAAAGTAATAGGTAAGAAGTAATAGTGAAGAAGTGAGGGCGGGACACCCGCAGCCGATTATAAAGGGGTAAGGGGCAACGCCCCTTCCACACTTATTCACTATTACCTATCACTTCTTACTTCAACAATAATTTATCGCTCAGCGATAAATTATTGTTTCCCCGTCATACACCATTCCTCCTGCAAATATATATTACAGACAAGGAGGTTTCAGATGTTTGTAATACTTAAAATCGTAAGGACAGATAAACGCAGAGTAAAAAAAGGCAGGACGATAAATGCTGTAAGGATTGTAAATACGGGCAAGGGACAATGTTTTTATGAAATTGAAGTGATGTCAGGGGAAGAGGGAATTGCTTGGAATGAAGTGGTAAACCTCATCGGCAGGCACAGCCGCAATGTGCTTCTTCCTGATGGGTTTTATCTTCCCGATGAGGCTCCCGTGAAAAAATTCAGCAGTAATGAATTCAGAAATATTCTTCTTTTCAATACAATGAATCACGTTTTCAGGGATCTTTTTTACCTCGGAGGCAGAGTAGGTTTTGTTGTGAATGACCCTGGCGGAGATTATGCACAGTATCTTTGCAGAATCGTGAAATACATTCCCCGTATAACCGTTGTGACAGAAAATGAATTCAGATATTTTCCTCACATAAGGAATATTTATTCAGATTACGGTGCAGGTATAACACTCTGCGACAGCGTTGAAAAAACAGACAGAAACGCTGTGATTCTTGATACAACGGGTACCGTTCCGTCTTGCGGAAGGACGGTGTTTTCACCCGCAAACGGATTCTCTCCCGGCAGACCTGACGGCTTTGACGAAATACTCGGTTTCTGCCCCGATTACATAAATCAGATTGATTTTCTTGCTGCAGTGAACCGCTTCAACAGAATGACGGAAACAGACAATGCTGTGTGCAGGACTTTTATGTCTGCAGGCAGAAGCTTTACTCTTTTTGAAACGGCACGGCATATGCTGAATCTTTGTGAAAATACCGATCTGAATAAAAGCATAATTTTTTATGTATAACTTGACATACGGGGAGTTTTTGGATATAATGTATTGTAATTGTAAAGATTTATATATCTGAAAGGATGTTATTTTTAATGGCAGAAGAATTTCTCTTTACCCAAGCTGCGATAGACGATCTTAAGGCGCAGCTTGTTGAACTCCGTACAACAAAAAGAAAAGAAGTTGCTGAAAAAATCAAGGAAGCAAAGTCATTCGGTGACCTTTCCGAAAACAGCGAATATGATGAAGCAAAGTCAGAGCAGGCAAAGCTCGAAGCTCACATTGCAGAGCTTGAATACACACTTCAGCATGCAAAGCTTATCGACGAATCAACTCTTGCAACAGACAGTGTTCACATCGGTTCTTTTGTAAAAGTTTATGATCCTGAATTCAATGAAGAAGTTAAGTATCAGATCGTTGGCTTCACACAGGCTGATCCCATCGAAAACAAGATTTCTGACGAATCTCCCATCGGCAAGGCTCTTCTCGGTCACAAGGCAGGAGATGTTGTTGAAGTTGAAACTCCCGGCGGAGTTGTAAGACTCGAAATCAGAGAAATCGTAAAGTAATTTAGTTAAATTTAAGGAGTATATAAAATGGCTGACGAAATCAAGAATCAGGCTGCTGAAAATGAAGCTCCCGAACAGAGCGTCAACGAACTCAGACAGATAAGAGTTGACAAACTCACAGCGCTTCAGGAAGCAGGCAAGGATCCTTTTCAGGTTACACTTGCTCAGCAGGATTACCACAGCACAGATATCATCGCGAAGTTTGATGAACTTGAAAATCAGGATGTTTCTATCTGCGGCAGAATTATGACAAAGCGCCCCATGGGTAAGGCAAGTTTTATGAATATCCATGACCGTGAAGGCAAAATGCAGGTCTATGTCAGACGTGACGACATAGGCGAGGAAGAGTATGCCGATTTCAAGAAGTATGACATCGGTGATATTGTTGAAGTCAAAGGTTTTGTTTTCAAAACAAAGACAGGCGAAATCTCTGTTCACGCAAAAGCTGTAAAACTCCTTACAAAGTCACTTCTTCCCCTTCCCGAAAAGTATCACGGACTCACAAATACAGAAACAAGATACCGTCAGCGTTATCTTGACCTTATTATGAATCCCGATGTTAAGGATACATTCATCAAGCGTTCACTTATCATCAGAGAAATCAGAAGATATCTCGATAATCAGGGCTTTATTGAAGTTGAAACACCTATGCTCGTTTCAAATGCGGGCGGTGCTGCTGCAAGACCCTTTGAAACTCATTTCAACGCTCTTGATGAAGACCTCAAACTCAGAATTTCTCTTGAACTTTACCTCAAGAGACTTATTGTCGGCGGTATGGAAAGAGTATACGAAATCGGTCGTGTTTTCCGTAACGAAGGTCTCGACACAAGACATAACCCTGAATTCACTCTTATGGAGCTTTATCAGGCATACACAGATTACCACGGTATGATGGACCTTACAGAAAATCTTTACCGTCATGTTGCTCAGGCTGTTCTCGGCACAACAAAGATCGTTTACAACGGTGTTGAAATGGATCTCGGCAAGCCCTTTGAGAGAATCACAATGGTTGATGCTGTCAAGAAGTATGCAGGTGTTGATTTCAATGAAATCAAGACAGACGAAGAAGCTAAGGCTCTTGCAAAAGAAAAGCATATCGAATTTGAAGACAGACACAAGAAGGGTGATATCCTTAACCTCTTCTTTGAAGAATACGTTGAACATCATCTTGTTCAGCCCACATTCCTTATGGATCACCCCGTTGAGATTTCACCTCTTACAAAGAGAAAGCCTGAAAATCCCGACTATGTTGAACGTTTTGAATTCTTTATGAACGGCTGGGAAATGGCAAACGCTTACTCAGAGCTTAATGACCCCATTGACCAGAGAGAAAGATTCAAGGCTCAGGAAGCTCAGCTCGCAGCAGGCGATGATGAAGCTAACACAACAGACGAAGACTTTATGACAGCTCTTGAATACGGTATGGCACCCACAGGCGGTATCGGCTTCGGTATCGACAGAATGTGTATGCTCCTTACAGATTCAGCTGCTATCAGAGACGTTCTTCTTTTCCCCACAATGCGTTCACTTGATAAATAAAATTTTCACCCGAGGAATTAACCTCGGGTATTTTTTTGTTACTGTCCGTTTTATCGGACATTTAATGTGATATTATAAAAACAGAGTTGAATAATATGATTTTAATGACAGAAGGAATGGGTAGTTTTTATGTATCTGGAAAGTTTTTCGTTGCCTATTGATTACGAGGATGTATTATTGATGCAGCGAGCGGCAGTAAATGGCGGAAATTACGGATATGTTGATAATCAATATCCGTGTGGTATTTTTGGTGAAAAAGAGTTATATGAAATCGGATTTAAAAAAATTACAATTTTTTACGGAGGTAACGGGTCAGGCAAAAGCACGCTGCTTAATCTGATTGCAGAAAAGCTGAAATTAAACCGTATTGCTCCCTACAATTCAAGCGAAATGTTTGTATCGTATGTTGAAAACTGCAAATATTCACTCGGATATGACGAGGAAGGTTTTGAAAATCGCATACCGAACGGTAGCAGGATTATTACAAGTGATGACATTTTTGATTATATGCTCACTGTCCGCACAAATAACGATGATATTATTGAAAATAAAGAAATTGCAAGAGATGAATGGGCAAATCTGAAATTCGGAGAAACCGTCAAATTTCAAGGTATGCAGGATTATGAGGCATTAAGGTTGCAGATTCTTGCACGAAAGAAGTCAGTAAGCCGAAGACAGTTTATCAGGAAGACTGTCGGAAGTGAGGTTAAGCTGAGCAGTAATGGTGAAACGGCATTGCAATACTTTGAAAAAAGACTTAAAAATGATACGCTGTATTGTCTGGATGAGCCTGAAAACAGTATGTCACCGAAAATGCAGCTGGAATTTTTAAATATGATTCAGGAAATGGCGCATTATTGCGGTTGTCAGTTTGTGATTGCAACCCATTCTCCGTTTTTGTTGGCTCTGGAGGGTGCAAGAATTTACGATCTTGACTCAACACCGACGGAAATAAAACCGTGGTGGGAATTGGAAAATGTGAAATTATATTTTGATTTTTTTGAAAAGAACAGAAATCTGTTTAAAAAATAATCTGACAGATAATTACATTCACGGACTATGGTTTCATAGTCCGTTTGACTTTTTCTGAACTTATGGTAAAATAAAAATAGCCATAAAAAGGAGTGGGGAAAATGAGATATATCGTTGACCATGACCTGCATATTCATTCGCAGATTTCATCTTGTTCAAAAGATCCCGAGCAGAATAACGAGCGTATTCTGAACTATGCAAAAGAGAATAATCTCGGCACAATCTGTCTTGCTGACCACTTCTGGGATGAGTCTGTTGAGGGCGCAAGTGCCTGGTACAGCAAGCAGAATTATGAGCATATCTGCAGGGCGAAACCCTTGCCTCAGGCTGACAATGTGAAGTTTCTTTTCGGCTGTGAAACGGAACTTAACAAATTTATGACTCTCGGAATTTCCCGTGAAAAATATGATCTTTTTGACTTCATTATTATTCCCACAACTCACTTTCATATGAGGGATTACACCCTTTTTTCTGAGGAGACAGAAGCACCCGAAAATCGCGCAAATGCGTGGGTCAGGAGACTTTCTGCAGTTCTCGGAATGAATCTTCCTTTCGGCAAAATCGGCTTGGCACACCTTGCTTGTTCGCTTATGGCACCAACTGCTGAGGAGTACCTTGAAACACTCTCTCTGATACCCGAATCTGAGATGTTCCGTCTGTTCTCGGAGGCTTCGAAAAAGGGTGTCGGCATTGAAATCAATGCAGGTGATATGAAGTTTGAATACGGCGGGGAAGACATTGTTCTCAGACCTTTCAGAATTGCAAAAGAGTGCGGATGTAAGTTCTATCTCGGCTCTGATGCACACCATCCTCACGAGCTTGATTCAGCAAAAGAAATCTTTGAAAAGGCAATCGATTTGCTCGGTCTGAAAGAAAACGATAAATTCATTATCAGACATCCCGATTAATCCGGGATGTTTTTTTTGTCTTGATTAATTATGTTTGTTATGTTAAAATAAATTAATTCGGTCACGGAGGTGTTTTTATGGTATATGCGGCGGTGCTTGCAGGCGGCAGCGGACTTCGTATGGGCGGCAGTATGCCCAAACAGTTTCTCTCTGTTGCAGACAGACCGATTATCATAAGGAGCATTGAGGCTTTTCTGCAAAGCGGGGGTGTAGACAAAATTTTTGTCGCAGTTTCGGCAGATTTTCTTGATTACACAAAGGAGCTTATTGCCGAGTATATCGGAGATGCAGAAATTTCCGTTGTGTGCGGAGGTAAAAACAGAAATGAAACACTTCTGAATGTGCTTCACAGTATTGAAAACGTAACCGATGATGATGTGATTCTCACTCACGATGCGGTGCGTCCGTTTATTGATAAACGCATTATCGATGAAAATATCGCAGCCGCAAGGGAGTACGGTGCATGCAACACGGTTGTGCCTGCAGTTGACACGATTCTGCAGAGTTCAGACGGCAGATTTATAAGCAGTGTTCCCGTGAGAAGTGAGATTTTTCACGCTCAGACACCTCAGAGTTTCGGTGTGAAGAAACTTCTTGAGCTTTATGAAAATCTCAGCGACGAAGAGGCAGAAAAATTCACCGATTCCTGCTCAGTTTTTCTTGCGGCAGGGGAGAGAGTCTTCCTTGTTACGGGAGACAGAAACAATATCAAGCTCACATATCCCGAAGATATGGAGAGGGCAGAGAATATTATCAGATGTAAAGAGGAAAAATAATGAATCGTTTGTCAGTTATCATTCCCGTTTATAACGGTGAAAAATACATAGAAAAAACTCTTGAAAGTATGGTCACACAGACTGTTGAGAATTTTGAAGTCATCATTGTTGATGACGGCTCAACAGACGGCACCGCAGAAATCTGCAAAAAGTACTGTGATGATTACAATGATTTCTTCTATATCCGTCAGGAACACAAGGGTGTTTATGCCGCAAGAAATGCAGGTATAGAGAAAGCAAAATGTGAATATTTTCTCTTCCTTGACTGCGGAGATGTGCTGACAGATGGCTCTGTTGAGGCAATTTTCAAGTGCAGTGACGAGCAGGATGCAGACGTTGTTACCGGCAGAAGCTGGAGACACGGCGATATTGAATATGAGTATGACCAGGCACTTGATATCCTTGCAACAATGCCCGAAGTTTCGGGGTCTGAGAGCTGGCTTCTCAAAAACTGGGAGCTTGGTGCAAAGGCTATCAGAAAGAAGCTTTTTGATCTTTATGACCTCAGATTTCTTGACCTTTCAGCATACGGAGAATGGCTTTTCTGGGTGCAGATTGTGATGAAAGATGTCAAAATCTGCGGTTGCCCCGATTTTATTCACGAGAAGAGCATTCTGCATATTCAGGACGGTTATTCACAGTTTGAAATGCCGAGTTTTGACAATGCAAAATCAGCATCATATGTCATTTCAGAGATTTTTGAAATGTGCAAAACTGCCATTGTTGACGAAACGGGCAATTTTGACGGCGATGAGGCTTATATTCAGGAATTTATCTATTTTATATACCAGTTTTACCTTGATAATTTCTATCGCAGATACTGGTATATGGACGAAAAAACACTCTCTCTTATGAAAGAGGATTTTGAAAAATACGCGCAGTTTGTTCTTGCTGAAAGATTTCAGAAACTGCAGAAATATAACGGAGATATCCGTCTTCCGTATATTTATACAGACAAAAAAGAGGCTGCAGATGAGCCTGAATTTTCCATCTTCTTCGACCTTACAAAAGAGGAAGAATACTTGCCTTTCCTGCGTTCACTTTACGGTCAGACATACCCGTTTTTTGAGGTTATTATCAGCGAAAGCAGATACAATTCCGAGGCTTTTCCCGATGAATTCAGAGGTATGGAAAACATTGTTATTCTGCCTGATAAGAACTTCCATTCAGAGGCGAGAAAACAGTCAAAAACGGGCAAATGTTTTGAAATCAGAAACGGTGCTCCTCTTGACAGAAGAGTGCTTCGTGAAACAGCTTTATCAAAGGCTCCGTCATTTACCGCACAGTATGTTTTTGCCCAGAAACGCAAGACTCTTGCAATGCGAAAAACCCTTAAAGATAAGGGGCTTAACCTTAACTGAGCATAATAAAAAAATACATAAGACAACAAGACCACAATATCTTGTTGTCTTATTTTTTTTTATAAATATTTATATAGACAACATAAACAAGTCAAAATGGTCTGTTTTGGTTGAATCGCTGAAAAGTTTATTTTTTGTTAATAAAAGTCTCAAACTTATTGAAAAATCGGCTTCTTTGTGATAAAATTGTACCGTTCAAACTATGTCCGTTTCTGCGTATATTTTCAGCCCATAACGCAGACATGAACAAATAATTTATAAAGGAGAAATTGAACATGAAACTCGCAAAGAAATCACTGAGCGTCTTCTTATCATTACTCATGATATTTAGTGTTTGCTCAGTAGGTCTTACCGGTCTTGTTGCTTCTGCAGCAGAAGGTGATTCCGAGTACTCAAAGCAGGATGTTGCTGACCTTGTCAATGCAGCTACTGCAGGCGGATTCACTCTCACAAGCAGCGGCAATGCATGGAACTACACAGGCGATGACGGTAAAGCTCTTGAAGCAGCAAGAGCAATCTTCGACTATGCAGTTAACACATACCGTGAAGGCAAAGATGCTACTTCAGCTGCGAACTCAACCAAGGCATTGTATGACAGATTCGATGCTGACTTCAGTGGTATGTACACAAATGTTACTGCAGCAAGACAGCTCGTAAAGAATGTCCTCAATCCCGACGGTACAACAGTTTACAGCTACGAAGCTCCTGCAACAAAGACAGGTGTCACAGGTGCAGAAACTGAAACTGAGATTTCACAGGGTGCTGATGTATCAGGTACATATCCCGTAGCATCATACCCCTCATACTACGCTGCATCAACCACATCTACAATCACTAAGACATCAAGTGTTCAGCTTGACCTTGATAAGTATCTTATGACATTCTCAAAGATTGAAGATATTCCTTCAACAATCATCACAAGTGTCACATATACTTATGCTCATACTTATGGCTCAAGCGCAACTGTTACAAAGGTTTCAACAAGAACATCAGGTTCAGGTTGTAATAAGAAGACTTATTACACACCCACAATCTCAACTTCTTACTGGAACTACATGACAGCTAAGCCTGTTAAGCTTGAACTCAAGGATAAGACAATCAGAAAGACTCTTCTTACTCTTGAAAAGTACTTCAATGAAGACCTTTTCTCAATCACAAAGGCAGATATGCTTGCAATGTCTGTTGGAGATATCAAGTCTCTTTATCTTACAACAGAATTGATGTATCAGAGCATCTTCACTGACGAAACAATGACAACAAAGAAGTTCAGTGATGCAATCCTTTCACACTTCGGTCTTGCTCCCGCAAAGATCCAGCAGTTCATGGAAGATTGTGACTT
>JAZUCO010000097.1:0-3439 GCA_045639185.1 Acutalibacteraceae bacterium | reverse complement strand
GACCCATCTTACCGAATACTCTGCCGTCGGGTGATGTGATACCTTCGATAGCGCATACGGAGTTGTTGGGATTGAAGTGAATATCAGTTGTGGGGTTACCTGCAAGGTCAACATACTGTGTAGCAATCTGACCGTTTGCAGCAAGTTCCTTAACGAGTTCAAAATCACAAGTCATTCCGACAAATAATTATAAAAAAAGAATATCAATTATTCTTTGTTTTCAATATTTTTCTTATATTGAGTTTTATCAAGAAGCTCATTAATAAAATAAGATGCATACATAATAAGAACAGGATACACACAAACTCTATAACTTGAAAATGCTTCAATGAAAATGTGAGATAAAAAATAACCTATTGTCATAACCGTAAGCAAACAAAATGTGTGATTTTTTCTATATTTTATGTAACCAACGATTGACAAAGGTAACATGATTATATATTGAAACCAATTAAGAAAATATATCAATCTATGAGGATAACTCAGATAAATATTAGAGTCTTTATTAGGATATATATTTTCGAACCAATAATCAACTTCACCAAACATTCTTGACATTTTATTCAACACATAAAGATATGAATTTTTACTTACAAGAAGTTCTTTTATTCGCTGAATATATATATTATGCAAGCCATTAGTGAAATCTTCACCATGAAGGTTTTGCACCTGACTATTAGCATATGCAAAAAACGAATCCATTTCAGGATCTATACCTCTGATAATTTTTATCAATAACATATTGCTTGCCGCTTCAGAAGCTTCAACAATATATCCAGCATTAATCATCAACCGTGTAAAAAACTCATCAGTTATTGCATAAAAAATAAATATTATTAATAAAAATACTATACTTAAAATTTTATTTTTTCTATCTTCTTTTTTAAATATCAGATTATAAAAAGTCAAACACAGAATCGCAATTAAAAATAGTAAGCCCCAAGGTCTGAACTGTTCTATACAACCAACAAAAACACCTACTAATACAGCCTTAAAAACATTTAACTTTTCATACAATAATATTACCGTCATCAACAAAAAGAATGCTATATGTTGATGAAAAAAACATGACACAGTCAATGTTAACGGAATAAAAGTGAAAAATAATGCTAAAGAAATTTTTGCTACATTTTTATCAGTATACTTCTTAACAATTTCATACAAAAGAATTCCGCTTCCTAAAAGGGATAAAACAGAAAGACACTTAAACACAAGAAAAGATGTACCAAACAGTTTCATAACTAACAAATCAAAACAAACTGTTCCCATCAACCAATAACATCTGAAAAAATAATTTGTTTCATCCAGTACAAACGTGTTTTCTTTGTATATTCTCAATGCTTCATTATATATTCCACCACCATCGCCTGCAGGATCGGAATTATATAAAACTATAAATAATATCGATTGTATTACAAAGAACACGCTCCATACCAACAGATATTTCTTTTCACACAATTTTATCGTATATTTTATTGCCAAAACAATTAAAAACACTAATGCAGCAACAGGTATCAACCACAACAACTCTAATGGTTTTAAATAGTTTGGATAATCAATAGAATACTTTGCAACACAAACGATAAAAGATACACCACAAAACAATAATATTAAAAACATCATATTATTGACAACAAAATCAACAACCTTATTAAATTTGCTTATTATCATTTTCATATTTCACCTTTTTAAATAATCATAAAAAATTCAAATAAAAATTTGACAATTATAGAATTTTATTCTCTGCAAGCTTCAACACATGCAGAGAATAAAATAATTTCTAATGATTATTTGAAATATTCAACAGCAGATGCGAACATACCGATATTGAAATCACCGTCAACGTTCTTGTAAAGACCGTGACCGATTCTTTCTGAGTGACCCATCTTACCGAATACTCTGCCGTCGGGTGATGTGATACCTTCGATAGCGCATACGGAGTTGTTGGGATTGAAGTGAATATCAGTTGTGGGGTTACCTGCAAGGTCAACATACTGTGTTGCAATCTGACCGTTTGCAGCAAGTTCCTTAACGAGTTCGTCTGAGCAGAGGAATCTGCCTTCACCGTGTGAAATGGGCACTGTGTAAACATCGCCTACATTTGTGTTCATAAGCCAGGGTGACTTGTTTGAAGCGATTCTTGTTCTTACAAGTCTTGACTGATGTCTGCCGATTGTGTTGTATGTAAGTGTGGGACAGTTTTCATCTGTATCAATAATTTCACCGTAAGGTACAAGACCGAGCTTGATAAGAGCCTGGAAACCGTTACAGATACCTGCCATAAGACCGTCACGATTCTTAAGAAGTTCGTGAACCTGTTCTTTTACAGCACCGTTACGGAAGAATGCTGTGATGAACTTACCTGAACCGTCGGGTTCGTCACCGCCTGAGAAACCGCCGGGAACAAAGATGATCTGTGACTGCTTAACCTTTTCTGCGAATGCTTCAACAGATTCTGCGATAGCTGCTGCTGAAAGGTTCTTGATAACAAAGATTTCGGGATCTGCACCGGCTGTCATAAGAGCCTTTGCTGTATCGAATTCACAGTTTGTGCCGGGGAATACGGGAATAAGAACCTTGGGCTTTGCAACCTTGATTGCGGGAGCAACTCTTGTTTCTGCATTGAATGAGAATGCTTCGATTTCCTTTTCATCCTGCTTGATGTTGCATGAGAAGATGGGTTCAAGCTTGTTTTCATAAATATCAAGAAGGTCTGCAAGTTCGATTTCTTCATTGCCGTACTTGATTGTTTCTTCAAGGCAGGTATTACCGAGAACTGCACCGATTTCATCTTCTGTTGTGAGTTCAAGAATGAATGAACCGTAGTTATAACCGAAGATATCATCGATTTCAAAATCTTCATTGAATTCAAAACCAACGCTGTTACCGAAGCACATCTTCATAACTGCCTCTGCAATACCACCGTAAGTGGGAGTATAACAAGCTGCAACCTTACCTGCTTTGATAAGTGCATAAACATCAGCAAAGAGTTTCTTTTCTGATTCAGCTGTGGGAAGACCGTTTTCGTCATATTCGGGCTTGAGAATGACAACCTTGTGACCTGCTGACTTGAATTCGGGAGAAACAACGTCGTTTACATTACCTGTTGTAACTGCGAAAGAAACAAGTGTGGGAGGTACGTCGATATCTTCAAATGTACCGCTCATTGAGTCCTTACCGCCGATTGATGCGATTTCATAATCCATCTGAGCCTTGAAAGCACCAAGAAGTGCTGAGAGAGGCTGTCCCCAACGTGCGGGGTTCTTTTCGGGCTTGAGGAAGTATTCCTGGAATGTGAGGTAAACATCGTTAAATTCTGCACCTGTTGCAATAAGCTTTGCAACTGATTCAACAACTGCAAGATATGCACCGTGGTAGGGGCTCTTTTCCATTATAAAGGGATTGTAACCCCATGCCATGAATGAACATGTGTCTGTGT
>JAZUCO010000096.1:0-1709 GCA_045639185.1 Acutalibacteraceae bacterium | reverse complement strand
TCGGCATGAAAAACGGAACAAAGAGTGTTCTTGTATATTCAGGCGTAACAACTCCTGAAATGTATGAGAAATCAGACATCAAGGCAACTCTTGCAGTTGAAAGTCTGAAACATCTTAAAGAATATATCTGATGAAAGGAATTTTATACAATGAGTGAAAACATCAAAAAATGCTGGTATAAAGAAATGGCTGTTTACCAGATTTGGCCCCGTTCATTCTGTGACGGAAACGGTGACGGCGTGGGCGACCTTATCGGTATTCTCAGCAAACTCGATTACATCAAGAGCCTCGGTGTAGATGCTATCTGGTTCTCTCCCCTTTATGCATCTCCCGGTAAAGACCACGGCTATGATATTTCAAACTACAGAGAAATTGCTCCCTATTTCGGTACTCTTGACGATTTCAAGGCTGTTCTCGACGGTGCTCACGAAAGAGGTCTTAAAGTTATTATGGACCTTGTTATCAATCATACATCTGACCAGCACGACTGGTTCAAACAGAGTAAGAATCCCGACAGCCCTTACAGAGATTATTATTTCTGGAGAAAGGGCAGATGCGGAAACAAGCTTCCTCCCAATGACTGGCAGTCAAACTTCTCAGGCAGTGCATGGGAATTTGATAAAGAAGCTGATGCATGGTATCTTCACCTTTTTGCAAAGGAACAGCCTGACCTCAATCACGACAACCCTAAGGTACGTGAAGAAGTAAAAGATATTATGAGATACTGGCTCGATATGGGTGTTGACGGCTTCCGTGAAGACGTTATCACTTACATTTCAAAGAAGCCCAATCTCCCTGACGGTGTACCCGTACCCATTATCGGCGGTATGGAACATTATATGGACGGTCCTCATCTTCACGACTATCTTGCAGAATACAGAAGAGATGTTCTTGACCATTATGACAGCGTAACTATCGGTGAAGCTCCTATGATGACAACAAAGAAAGCTCTCAAACATATTTCTGAAGGTCCTGATCAGGTTCTCAATATGATGTTCAGTTTTCAGCATATGGAAGCAGACTGTTTCCTCAACAGCTGGCTTCACACTCCCTTTAACCTCAAGAAACTCAAGAGTGTTTATACAAACTGGCAGACAGAGCTTTACGGCAAGGCTTGGAATGCAAACTACCTTGAAAATCACGACCAGCCTCGTGTAATCAGCCGTTACGGTAACGAAAAGTTCCGTGTTGAAAGCGGTAAAATGCTTGCAACAATGTACATATGTCAGAGCGGTACTCCTTTCGTTTTCCAGGGGCAGGAAATCGGTATGACAAATATCGAACTCCCTTCCATTGATATGTATGAAGATGTTTCAACCGTTACTGTTTACAAAATGGTAAGCAAAATCCTTCCCAAGGAAACAACAATGAAGATGGCTCGTTACGCATCAAGAGACAATGCAAGAACTCCCGTTCAGTGGTCAGCAGAAAAGAATGCAGGTTTCACAACAGCAGACAAGCCCTGGTTCCACATCAACCCCAACTACACAGAAATCAATGTTGAAGCTGCTGAAAAGGACCCCGATTCAATTCTTCATTATTACAGAAAGCTTCTTAAATTCCGTAAAGAAAACGAAATCGTTATCTACGGTCAGTATGTAGAACATTTCCATGACCGTAACGACCTCTTCGTATATTCAAGTCATTATAAAGATCAGAGAATGCTCGTTATCTGTTCGTTTGCAGACAAGGAAATGATCTTCACAGCT
>JAZUCO010000095.1:0-27044 GCA_045639185.1 Acutalibacteraceae bacterium | reverse complement strand
CGGTCAAGAGGTCTTCTGTGATACACCACATAAAACTGACCGTCTGTATCTTCGATGTATCCGTTGTGACCGGGTGATTTTGCAACAGCATAATCAGAAGACAGAATTGTTTCTGCATTCTGAGGCTTATCCCAGGGATTTTTCACAACAGCAGCAAGCACTCTGTAAGAGTCGTCACCCCAACCGCCTGCAGACCACATAAAGTGGTATTTACCGTCTTTTCTGAACATACAGGGAGCTTCGCAATACTCTTCGGGTGTAATCTCCTTGAAAGTTTCTCCGTCAGGGAAAGGCACAAAACCGTTCATTTCCTCATTCATAACAGCAACGTTACAATGACCCCAACCGCCGTAAAAAAGATAAACCGTGCCGTCATCATCTTTGAAAAAATGAGCATCAATAGGCTGTGCACCGTTGATGAAATTTCCCACAAGATGAGTGCCGATGTGATTCACAAAGGGACCTTCGGGAGTATCTGAAACTGCCACCTGCAGACCACCCTCTTCATTGTCACTCTGAATATCATTAACGGCAAAAATGAGATAATACTTACCGTTTTTTTCAACAATTGACGGTGCCCAGACTGCCTGCCAGGCATAAGGAAAAGTTGACATATCAATTATGTTTCTGATTTCTTTCCAGTTCTCTCCGTCTTCGCTTACATAAAGGTCAATGTTGAGCTGCTGTCTGTAAGCTCTTGATTTTGTGGCATAAATATAATACTTGCCGTTATAGATTCTCGCTTCGGGGTCAGCGTGATATGTTTTTGCAATATTCTTATTCGGTTTCAGCATATGCAATCACCTCTCAGATATGGTCTTCATATCTCTCCGCAGTAATAATTCCGTCTTCAATATTGAGTTTGCAGATTCTTGCATTTCTTGCATCAAATGCATTGAGAGTATCACCGTAATCTCTTGCGTGATAAACTGCATACCACTGACCGTCTTCCTTAATCATTGAGTGATGACCTGTACCCTCTTCAAACTCATTTGCCTTAAGTACGGGATGATAAGTATTTTCATCGGGATATTTTTCAAACTTTATCTTTGTAAGGTCTGTTTCATCTGTCTTTGCTCTTGCATAACCGATGTAATATGTGGGAGTGGTGAAGCAGTTACCTGAATACATAAGATAATGCCAGTCACCCTCTCTGAAATAACAAGCACCTTCAATTGTATGCCAGTGCTGACCTTCTTTATATCTGTCTCTCTGATAAATATCTTCATCAAGAGTAGGCTCAACCACAAGCACGGGTTTACCCTCGGGAGTAAAGGGATCCAGCATTCTGTCAACATAAATGCAAGTGCCGATTCTTTCACCGTCAAACTTATTTGCAGAGTAGAAAAGGAAAAGTCCTGCTTCATTCTGCACAATGTGAGAGTCAATTGAGAAAGGATGAAGAATTCTAGTGGGGTTTTCAAAGGGTCCGAGAGGGTTATCCGCAACGCTTACGTGCATTGCACCTCTGTGACCGCCCTGGTCGGGTGTATCGTCATAAATTTCAATTGAGTTGTACATATAGAATTTGCCGTCAAGCTCAATTACGCTGGGTGCCCAGAAAGAATCGTGACCTTCCTTTGTGAGCACTTTCCCGTGGAATTCCCAACCCTCAAAAAGCTTATCTGAATGGTAGGCATAAACAGCATCGTGACCTGTTACATAGATATAATATCTGCCGCCGCTTTTCATAATAAAGGGGTCAGCCTGACCCTGATAATGATTTTTGTCAATTTTAAGTAAATGCATAAGTTTTCACTCCTGTATTTTAATTGAGCTTTAAGGCTCCAAAAGAAAATATGCTTTAAGACGCTCTTTTGAAATAACAAAATTCTTTTTGCGGCAATGTCTGTGCCTGAATTCCTTGTAAGGCTGCGGAAAGAGTGCTGTTCTGAAATACTTATCTTCCGTTTCGGCTTTTGATGCCTTGCTGTCACACAAGGGGCAACGAGAATATTCTTCACCTAATCGGACTGCACATTTATCGCACTTCTTGGGTGCAATTTCAGTATTCTCTTCAATTCCGTTTTCCATAGAACTTTCAATTCTCACGTCAACACCCATTGATGAAAGAATTCTGAAATATTCTCTGCACAATTCACGGTCTTTACCGCTGAGACCGAATGTGATGTTCATATATCCGTTCATTGACATAATATAAAAGAACATCGGCATATCATAGACTCTTGCGTCACCGCTGACTACTTCAAAACGCTCAATACTCTCACTCATAACCTGAGGCACACTTATGTTGCCGATGTTTGACATAATAATTGTCATTTCTTTTGTATGAGACTTTTTCTGCATCATATTGAGCACAGGTTTCTTGATGAAATAAGGCACAACCTGAAGAATTTTCTTCTGAGTCAGAGCATAATTTGAGTTGATGAAAGCCTGCTGTGTTTCTTTTGTGTTTATTTTTGCAAGCTGACCTTTTATAATGCCTGCAATCTCGTCAAATGTATAATCTGTACGGCCGTCAGGTCTGAACTGAAGAGGAATTGAAGATGTGAAATTGCGCACCGTATCAGAGGGGAAGATGTTTCTGATATTAACGGGCACATCAACTATAATTGTTTCTTCAATGGGCTTTTTTGCTGTTCTGATAATTGCAAGAATAATACCTGCAGCAAGGAATTCGCCTATTGTTATTCCTCTTTCCTTGCTCAGAGGCTTTATTTCATTGATATCAACAAGTCCTGAAATATGATTCTGATAATTCTTATCATATGTATAAGGAATTCTGTAAGAACGGTCCCTCTTGAGTTTGGGAAGCTTTTCATTGTTTGCATATCTTCCGAAGGGGTCTTCAAACTCGGTAGCAGAGGGTTTTTCATCACCGAAACGTATACCCTCAAACAGCTTTCTGTCTGCACCGCCGAGAATCATATAATGAGCAGTAACAGTTTTCAGAAGTTCCAGAATGCCGCCTCCGTCACCGAGAACATGTGTTGTCTCAATGGACAATCTGCGTTTATAATAAAGAAAAACGATTTCGGGTTCACCGTCGTTACCGAGTCTTCTGAGCTGTGCGGGACGATACTCTTCAGGAAGCACGGGAGGTAAGCCCTCAGCCTTTTCAAGATATGTCCAGAAAAAGCCTTTTGTGTTTCTGTGAAGATATAAAGGATATCTCTGCATTGCGATTCTTACAGCTTCTCTGAGTCTGTCAGGATCGACTTCTTCATTCTTAAAAATTGCTGATATTCTGAACAGTCTTGATGTCTTTCTGCTGTCAACGGCAGAGAACATTATCGAAACTGTATCATTTTTCATCCATTCATATTTTTTCATTTTCTCACCTGTTTCTTGTACTTAAATAATTATATATTTTAATATAAAAAAAATCAATACTATGAAAGAATGATAAAAGAAAAAGACTGAGCTATTGCTCAGTCCTATGTGTTTCATTCTGTTTCAAAACTGTATAAGTCACCATCAGCAAGAGTCAGGATACCTGTCTGACCTTTATCAAAGCCGTCGTACATTTCTTCAGGCACATTAATTTTCAGAATTTCTCCGTCTTCTGTCTGAAAAATGACAACAAAATTTCTTACTGCTTTCGGCATTTTTGTGCCGACCATCTCAGCACGGCAAACCATATCAACAACGGTTGCATTTACTGTTACAGTCACGGCTTCGGGATCAATAAACATCTTTTCAATTTCAGCATCAATACCGTCGGGATGATCTTTCTTGTATTTTATACCCGCTATAACAAAAGCCATAACAGAAAACACAATAGCAGCAATTATTATCAAAGATGAATTTTCAGATATAAACTGCAACATTATTTTCACCTTCAAAACCGTAATTTTTTCATAAAAAAAAGACTGAGCTGTTGCTCAGTCCCGGTGCGAGAGACGGGACTTGACGGCTTGTCGCTCCGCTTTGCCGTCGGCAACGATTTTGTTCGGCTTCGCCGAGGGGGGGTTCAAGTCCCTGCACCTTCAAAACCGTAATTTTTTCATAAAAAAAAGACTGAGCTATTGCTCAGTCCTGGTGCGAGAGACGGGACTTGAACCCGTACGGGATTACCACACGCCCCTCAAACGTGCGCGTCTGCCGATTCCGCCACTCTCGCATTCCGTTTGGAACGTTTTGAATTATAACAGAACAAAACATAAATGTCAATACCTTTTTTTAATTTTTTTCAAATTTTTTTAATTATTTTTTTTACAACCATTTTTGCTTGTATATAAATAGGTTTTATTATATAATAAAATAAAAAAAGGAGTGGTACATTAATGAAAAAAATCATTTCGTTTTTACTTATATTTATCTTTATATTTGCACCCGTTACGGTTTTTGCACAGACTCCCGTTCTTGATGCATCTATGGAAAGAATGGGTGATGTAAACTATGACGGCAGAGTCAATGCCATTGATGCAAGAGCTGTTCTGCGATATTCCGCAAAGCTTGACAAAACCGAGCTTGACATCTTCCGTGCAGATGCTGACGGCAGCGGAAAAATCAATGCATCTGACGCAAGACTCATTCTCAGAGTTTCTGCAGGTCTTACAAGCTTCACTTGCGGTTTTGACGGCAACAGCGTTCCCTGTGTTATCAACACCCTTAAAAACGGCAGATATTATGTTGAAGCAAGTTACAGCGAAACAGCTGCAAGCGATGCTGTTACAGTCAAAATTGCAAAAAACGGCAATGATATCTATCTGTCAAGCAACGCAATGGAAGATCTTGACCTCTCAACACCTATGGGTAACTCATCTTTTTCAGAATGCGGAATGCTGATGACAAAAAATGTAATGTATGCAATTTTCACAAACAAAGATTTTTCTTTTGCAATACCTATTCCCGAAGAAAACAGCGGTGATCTCGGAATTGATACAGAATCATTCATTGAAATGGCAGACATTGTTTCTGCATTTATTGCAGACGATATCGGCACCCCTGAAAAAATTGTGATTGGTGATAAAGAATGCTTCCGCTATTCTTATGAAATCTCAGGCAATCAGTATCAGCTTTATCTTGATTCAATGGGTGGAATAATGCACATTGACGGTGTCACAGGAAGCGGAAAAACAACCACTCTTATTACTTTTGATAAAGTTTCAGGCGATAATCCTTCTGCATACTTTGACCTTAATAAATACGAACTTCTTGAAATATTCTGATTACTTAAAATATACATCCGACCGAAATCCGGTCGGATGTTTTTTTGTAATCACCGTTGTAATTTATGATGTTCCATTAAACTTTTTCTATCGACGAAAAAGGAATACCAAGCAAAAGAAAAGACCGAAGAAAATCTCCGGTCTTTAATGATTATTTATCTTTGAACATTTCGAGCTTCTTTTCCTGCTTAGCTCTCTTCTTCTGATACTTAGCTTCAAGCTTTGCATCATTTTCGATTTTTTCTTTCATATCTGAAAGTTCTTTGCCTGCCTTGTATTCTGCAATAGCAGCTTCTCTGTGAGCCTTTGACTTCTTAACATAAATCACGCCGTAAGCAACAACAGCTGCAACGCAAAGTGCACCAACAATAAGAGAAATGTACTGGCTGAATCCGCCTTCCACCGGTGCAACGTCTGTATTTTCGCTTGTTACGATTGCAAGGCACTTTTCACACTGAGCAATATCAAGACCTACGTAAGAATCTGTTGCAACTCTGATATTTACCTTTGATGCATTGTGAGCATCGGCTGCGCAGGGGGCAACCTTTTCCTTAACTGCAAAAGCAGCAATAGCTTCTGTTGAATCTTCTTCAACAATTGCGCTGTATGACTTAACAGCAGCATTATCGTTTGCATAGAAAGTGAAATCCTTAACGGGAACTTCATTGTTTTCGATTTCAACATAACCGAAAGCAAGAGAACCGATATTCTTTACTGAATCGGGAACTGCAACCTTTGTGAGAGCTTCACAACCGAAGAAAGCACCATTGCCGATTGCTTCAACGCTGTTGCCAAGATCAAGTGACTTAAGAGCTGTACAACCCTTGAATGCAAGGCTGCCTACTGTTTTAAGTCCGTCACCGAAAATAACATATTCAAGATTTTCACAACCCTGGAATGCTGAGTCACCGATGTATTCAACTGAATCGGGAACAATGACAATCTTAAGGTTTTTACAATTTGCAAAAGCTGCATTTGAAATAATCTTTACTGAATCGGGAATGATAACTTCATTAAGAGTTGATTTTCCGCTGAAAGCTGATGCGTTGATCTGTGTTACAGCAACATCTTCAATTTCTGCGGGAATTTCAACAACTGTTTCTGTTGAATCGTCACCTGCATTGTATCTGTCGATAACAATGTAAGGTTCAAAATCCTCACCCTCTTCGGGAGAAACGGGTGTGTATGAGAAATTGCCGTAATCTTCAGCAAAAGCTGTTACTGAAAACATAACAACAACAGCAACCATTGCTGCAAGAGCCATTAATACCTTTTTAATAACTGATGATTTCATATAATCACTCCAAACTGTATTCCTATAAATTATATTGTACTTTTTCAATTCTGTCAATAGTTTTGGATAATTTTAAGTTTTTTTGTCAGCAAATTTTAATCATTTTACACAAATTGATTATGTAGACTCTTCCTCACTCAGAACAACGGTGCCGATAACAGTTTTTCTGAGCACGGGATAATCATATCCGTCTGCTGTACCCATCTGCCAGATATCATCAAAATTGAAGTCTTTATAGCTATCCTGCTGTTTCATTTCTTCTTCTGTGAGAAGTGTATTATTTTTATTAATAAGGCACTCATCTTCTTCCGCTACGGAAACAATAGCATCAGAAGTACCGAGTCTTGCGAAGCAATTCATTACACTTGCTTTGCCCTGACCTTCCACTCTGCTGAGAAGTCCTGCAACAGAACCGCCATTTGTCCCGGCACTGATTTTTCCTGCATTGTAACAGCTTTCAATATATGCGATACCGTCTTTACATCTGATATTACCTGCAATTCCGCCTGCATTTCTGACAGCAGAAACGTCAGCCGCATTGAAGCTATTTGTAACCCTTGCATTTCCGAGTACTGCTTCATTCACACCGCAGATACCGCCTGCAAAGCCGTTGCCTGCAGAAACACTGCCGAATGCACAGCATTCTGTAATCGTAATTATATTCTGGTCACCGTCTGCGCTGAAATAACCTGTGATTCCGCCTGCATTATTGGCTTCAGCTACAACATTACCTGAGAAACTGCAGCTGTCAAAACCGGGAAGATCTGTAGAATCTGCAAAGAAATATCCGGCAATACCACCTACATAGCTGTCACCGAGAACAACAGATTCTTTAACACAAAGATTTCTTATATGACCGTTTCTGATAATTCCGAACAATCCTGCATAATGCTCCTGCTGAGAAACATACATACCTGAAATTGTGAATCCTGCACCGTCAAATGTTCCCGTGAAATATGATGACATACCTGACTCGCTTTCATAACCGATGGGAGTCCATTTATTTTCAGGAGCATTCTCAAGCCAGTTTTCCCAATCCGATGTATCATTGAGCACAATATCATTATCAAGCTTGTAATGGCAAGCGGCATAGAATGAATTTCCGCTGTTTACAAGATTTGCGAGGTGTGCAAGCTGACCTCCGTTTATAATGATGAACGGGTCTTCCTCGGTTCCGCTTCCCGATTCAAACTCCACATCAGCGGCACCGTTCCAGATACGAACAGGTCTCTGCTGCTGTGATACGGAAACAGATTCCTTTTCACCCTCATTTTTTGATTCATAGAAAGATTCAACCACAGAAAAAATTATAACTGCTATCACAAGAACAATGCCGAAGAAAATAAGATCTTTTTTTGTAAAAAAGCTTTTCTTTGTTTTTGATTTTGCCTGTTCTTTTTCGGGTGTTGCTTTTTCTTCCTGTTTCGGTTTTTCGGGAACGACATAAGGGTTTACATCAATTCCGAGAGCCTCACTTACCTTTTTATGCACGGAATCAAATACAACGGATTTTGCCGCAATGTAATAAAGCGTATTTTCAAGGTCTTCAAGGAAAGGTATTATGCTGATTCCCGACTGAGAAAGAATTTCTGCCTGCTGTTCAAGATAATCTTCTGCTTCCTGAGTCTTAATAACAGCTTCCTCTTCTGAAATACGTTCAATCAGAGCTGTCTTTTCCTCATCAAGACCTGCAAAATACTTATAGAGCATCATAACCTTTGATTCGCAGGGCATACCTGCAAAAACAGCCTTGAGAATATCTGTGATATTACGGTTGAATTTTTCCTTATCGTGGTTTTTTGCATTTTCAACTGCAGTTTCAAGCAATTTACCGAATGCAGAGGGATCAACAGCCGAAACTGAATTTCTCTTTCTGCATACATTTACGGCATAAGAATAAAACCACTGTTCAAAAACCGTGTGGTCTTCAAGTTTGTCCAGCTTTTCAAACATTTTTATAAAAATCTCAGCGGTCAGATCCATTGCCTCTGCAACATCACCCGTAAACATTCTGCTGATGAAAAATATATTCTTATGATAATAAACATAAACATCCTTGCAGGCATTCTTGTTGCCGTGCACGGCAAGAACAACCGACGATGCTATCTGCTTTCTTCTTTCTTCAGACATTTTTCTGCCTCACTTACTATTGATGAATATATGATAAAATATATTTATATTTTTTTCAAGGTTTTCGACATTTTCTTTGAAAATATTTTTTCAGGATTTTTGCGGAATTATTATAAATTTGTAAAATCCGCCGGCAGGATGCAATTGCTATTTACAACCCATATACAGTATGATATATTAAATATGAGGTGATGAACAATGATGGTATATATCTGGCTCGGAGTACTCGTTGCCGCAGTTGTACTTGAAATTGCCACAACACAGATAGTTTCAATCTGGTTTGCAATAGGCGCATTGGCTTCGCTGATAGCAACACTCGCAGGTGTTGAACAGTTATGGATTCAGATTGTTATTTTTGTGTTGGTTTCGGCAATCGCTGTGGTTGCAACCCGCCCGATAGTAAAACGAATTGTAAACAAAAAAGCTGAACCCACAAATGCAGATATGGTAATAGGCAAAACAGGTATTGTTACAGAAAAAATAGACAATCTTGCTCCGTCAGGTCTGATAAAGGCAGGCGGTCAGGTCTGGACGGCACGCTCGGCAGATGATTCTGTAATAGAAGAGAATGAACGTGTAATTGTCAAAGAAATAAGCGGCGTAAAGCTTATTGTTATAAAAGAAAGATAATCAGGAGGTATTATTATGGAATGGATTATTCCCCTTGTAGTGTTGATTGTTTTTGCAATCGTTATTGTTATTGCAAACATCAAAATCGTGCCTCAGTCAAAGGCATATGTTGTTGAAAGACTCGGTGCATACAAAGAAACATGGCAGACAGGTCTTCACATCAAAATTCCTTTTATTGAAAAGGTTTCAAAAATCGTTTCTCTCAAGGAAAAGGTTGCAGACTTCCCGCCACAGCCGGTTATTACAATGGATAATGTTACAATGCAGATAGATACTGTTGTTTTCTATCAGATAACAGACCCCAAGCTTTACACATACGGTGTTGAACAGCCGATTGCTGCGATAGAAAACCTTACAGCAACAACTCTCCGTAACATCATCGGTGAAATGGACTTTGACCATACTCTCACATCAAGAGATATCATCAATGCAAAAATCAGAGGTATTCTTGACGAAGCAACAGACCCCTGGGGTATCAAAGTTAACAGAGTTGAGCTGAAGAATATCTTCCCGCCTAAGGAAATTCAGGACGCAATGGAAAAGCAGATGAAGGCAGAGCGTGAACGCCGTGAAGCTATTCTTCGTGCAGAAGGCGAAAAGGCAAGTAAGATTCTTGTGGCAGAAGGTCAGAAAGAATCTCAGATTCTCGCGGCAGAGGGTGAAAAGCAGGCTGCTATCCTTCGTGCAGAAGCTGTAAAGGAATCAAAAATCCGTGAAGCAGAGGGTGAAGCTCAGGCTATCATAGCTGTTCAGCAGGCTAAGGCTGAGGGTATCAAGGTTCTTAACGAATCAGCACCCACAAAAGAAGTTCTCACTATCAAAAGCCTTGATGCATTTGCTGCAGCAGCAGACGGCAAGGCAACAAAGATTATTATCCCCTCAGACCTTCAGGGAATCGCATCACTTGCAACAACAGCATCCGAACTTTTCAAAGATAAAGAATAAGCAAACAAATAACGCAGGCACCTTGGGTGTCTGCGTTGATTTTTTATTCTTTATTTACCGAACAGATTTCCGAATCCGCCGAGGATATCACTCCAGCTGTTGCCTGAATTTCCGCTTGAGCTTCCATTGATTATATCACTGATACCGCCACTGAGAATATCTTCAAAATTGGTTTCGCCACCGATAATATTACCGATACCGCCAATGATTTCGTCAACCTTGTTGCCGGTGCTGTTTATCGAGCCGGTTGTGGTCTCTTCTTCCTTGGGAACACTGCTTCCGTCACCGTAAAGGCTGTCGTAATAATCCTGAAGCTCTTTCTTTGCTTCTTCTTCCTCTGCAGCCTGGTATGCCATAAGAATTACCTTAAGGTCATCAATCTGTTTCTGCACAGCTTCGCTCTTTTCATAGGGCTTATAACCGAGAACATCTTCTGTTGAGGGAAGTTTGATAATTCCTGCAGATGCTCTGAGAATTTCTCTTGCATCAATCGAATTGATTTTGCCGTCTGAGTTGATATCGCAGAATTTTGCGTCCTCTTCGCTGAGTGTTTCAAGCTGTGATGCTGCACGAAGCACCAATCTTGCGTCTGAAGAGTTGATTTTGCCGTTGTTGTCTGCATCACCTATATCTCTTGTTTCAAAATCGAAATCACCATAATATGTTGTAAGAGTATAAATAATACCTTCTTTTTCAAAGTCAATACCAAGATAAGGCATTTCTGAAGAATATGAACCGTCTTCCTGAAGGAACATAAATGTAACGCCCATACCCATTGTATATTCTGTTACCATACCGTGACGGTCAACAACAACTTCAACATAGTTATTTACATATTTAAGCATTACGCTGATATTGATTGACATTGTGCCGAGTTCAAGAGTTGCAAAAGCCTTGTCTGTAACATCAAAAACATTTGCGAGACCTGAATCTGCCGCTGAACCTTCAACGTCCTTAAGGTCAATATGTATTGTGTATTTGCCACTCTTTGCAAAAGTTACTGTGTAATCCTTGATATCTTCACCTTTAAGGCTTGCAACATAATTCTTGCCTGTAAGGGGGAAGTTGTTTACAATATCATTTCCGTAAGGATAAACTGTTGTAACTGTATTTTCGTTTGATGTACCGTCGATAACACCTGCGAAGATATCCTTTGTGCCGATAAGTGATTCAACAATACCTGTAACCGCACCGAGACCGCCCTGAAGCTGATTTGCCATTTCTTCTTCCATTGATGCTGTCTGCACCTTTGCAAAACCGGGCTTGCTCTTTTTTATTTCGTTTACAGAAAGATTAAAAAGCTCCGCAATATTGTCTGCAACGGCCTTGTCAACGACAACCACAACTTCTTCGTCTGCTTCGGGATTATCCTTATTCTCGTCAGTTACGCCGCTCCACTGATTCTTGAGGTTTTCAACAAACTTATCAATGGAACTTTCTTCATCTTCCTGAATAAGACCGTTAATCCACTCAAAAATCGTCTGTGATAAATTTGTACTGCTGTTCTGATTACCGCTTATCATACCGAGAATCTGTGAAAGATTGACTTCTGCCGAAACGGGCATAGCAGTTGAGATAATAAGAGTAATGCTCATAACAAGCGAAACTGCAACTGCAAAAAATCTTTTTTTCATGCTTTTCATTTCTATCTCCTTTTTCTTATAAAAATAAAAATATGAAGTACCATCGTTATAATAACATATCATTACAGCAATGTCAAAGGTTTTTATTTACAAAAATGGAACGGTGAATGCGTTTCACCGTTCCTGATTTTATCAATAGCCTCTCATTTTCTGGAGATCTCTGTAATTTATAAGCTTGATGCCGAGTGATTCAATGTGCTGACGTGTCTTGGGGTCTTTGAAAAGTTCATATTCCCAGACTCTTCTCTGCCATGAACCTGAAATTGCCTTAATTTCATCACTTTCATATGCAGGATGGATATATGTTTCAGTTATGCCGTTGTCAAAAGTTCTGTAAAGCTCATAGATATACTCTCTGAAGTTTTCATAGCTTTCTGCCTGAGGTCCGTTCCAGTCACCGGGCATAAGGTAATCGAGCATTGCAACCTTATTCTGCTGGCCGAAAGCAACAAGCTGACCGATAAGATTGTCAATCATTTCCTTGGGAATCTTGATATCGAGCATTTCGTTGCCGAACATCTCATCTGTGAAAACTGTGGGCATTCTGAAAGGCATACCGTATTTGCCACAGATACCGAGAGTTGTCATAAGAAGTTCAAATCTGCCTGTATCAACACCGTAAAGCGAACCCATATGATTGTCAAAATGAGAAGGATTAAGGCCCATTGCACGGAGCTTTTCAATCTGAGCAACACATTCTGTTGCAACTTCATCAAGGTCTGCAGCAGCTGCAAACTGATCACATTCGTGATACATAAAGCCCTCTTCGTCAATAAGAGATTTTACTTTGTCGCCTGCAACGGGTGCCCAGCGGTATGTTCCCCATTCACTTGTTGTTGTAAGGTGAACACCAATAGCAAATTCAGGGTTTGCCACCGCAAATTTAACAGCTTCAAATGCCCAGGGGCAGGGAGCCATAATTGTTGCTGATGTAATACCGCCACACTTGAAAAGATCCATTGTTGCCTGATTGTGTGCATGACACATACCAAAGTCGTCTGCATTGATAATAAGATACTTATCCATAATTTATAACTCCTTTTCGTCTTCCTCAGGAAGAAGATAGTTTTTTACATTGTTAAGAAATCTGCCGTCGAGCACAGCTTCAATGAACAGACCGTCTTCACGGTACTCTTCTCTTAAAACTGCGCCTTCTTTGCGGATTTTTGAGGCAACCGCACCCTCTGCATAAGGCAGAAGCAATTTTACCTGACGTCTTGTATTTTCAAGCATACGGCACATATTTTCGAGAAGCTTGTCAAGTCCCTGTCTGTTAAGAGCCGAGATTCTGACATCTGTTCCCGATTCACCGAAAAATCTAAGATTCGGTACTTTATCACACTTATTATAAACTGTGAGCATAGGTTTGTCTGAAGCGCCAAGCTCCTCAACAACATTTTTTGTCACCCTGATATGCTCTTCAACTTCTTTATCTGATGAATCGCATATATTGAGAATCAGGTCTGCATACACAACCTCTTCAAGTGTTGATTTGAATGCTTCAACAAGGTCGTGAGGAAGTCTTGAAATAAAACCTACCGTATCAACAAGAAGAACAGTTCTGCCGTCGGGCAGTTTCAGGGCACGGGAAGTTGGGTCAAGCGTTGCAAAAAGCTTGTTTTCCGCAAGAACACCCGCATTTGTAAGAGCATTGAGAAGTGTGGACTTGCCTGCATTTGTGTAACCGACAATTGCAACCGTTGTAACAGCGTTCTTTTTGCGTCTTTCTCTGAGAAGAAGTCTTCTTTTTGAAAGAGTTTCAAGCTGTGTTTCAAGAGCATTTATACGTCTTCTGATATGACGTCTGTCTGACTCAAGTTTTGATTCACCGGGACCTCTTGTACCGATACCGCCACCGAGTCGTGACATTTCGGCACCTTTACCGCCAAGTCTGGGGAGAGAATATTTAAGCTGTGCAAGTTCAACCTGAAGTTTACCTTCTCCCGTTCTTGCATTGAGTGCAAAAATATCGAGAATGAGCATTGTTCTGTCAACAACTCTGACGTCTGTGATATTTTCAATATTTCTCTGCTGAGACGGTGTCAGTTCACCATCAAAAATCAGCAGATCAATTTCATTTTCATCACAGATATTCTTAAGCTCAAACAATTTACCGCCACCGAGATAAGTTGCATTGTCAGGCTTATCCCTTTTCTGGATAAGCTTTGCAAAAACTTCCGCACCTGCAGTGTGAGCAAGTTCCTCGAGTTCATCTATTGAAACAAACGCATCATATTCACCCGTATCAAGTCCCACAAGGATACAAACTTCGGGCGAAGTTGAATTTTCAAAAAAATCTGCCAATCTGATCACCGAATTCATTTTCTCATTTAATATTAACATATTGAATATACCATTTCAAGCAAAATTCATACAAAAAAATCAATTTAGGGACTACACTATGTCGGATTAATATGATATAATATTAAATTAAGAAATACTTTTAGACTAAAGAGCTGAAGATTATGGATAACAAGCTTACAAATAAAAAAGTGTATGACGTACTTGTGGTAGGCAGCGGAATTGCAGGTATGTACGGTTCTTTGCAGTTTGAAAAGGACACAAGTGTCCTTCTTCTTGCAAAATATGCAAAAGACGTATCAAACAGCAATCTCGCACAGGGCGGTATTGCCGCTGTGCTTGACCTTGAAGATGACAGTTATGAGCTTCATATCAAGGACACAATGATTGCAGGCGGTCACGCAAATGACATCGAGGCTGTTGACACTCTTGTGCACGAAGGTCCCGATGATGTACGCAACATTATGGAAAATATGGGTGTTGAATTCGACCGTAATGAAGACGGCTCTCTCGACAAGACTCTTGAGGGCGGTCATTGCAGAAGAAGAATCATGCATTACAAAGATTCAACCGGTGCCGAAATGGTGCGCAAGCTTATAAAAGAAACAGAAAAGCGTGAAAACATTGAAACAAGCTACAACACAACTCTTTATTCGTTATCAAGAGTCAAGAGTGGTTTCAGGGCAGATATCATCAAAAACGGTGAACTGACAAGTGTTTTCTGCAGCTACTGTATCCTCTGCACAGGCGGTATAGGCAGAATTTATAAATACACAACAAACCCCAAAACAGCAACGGGTGACGGTATCAGAATCGCATATGAACTCGGTGCAAAAATAAAAGACCTGAGCTATATTCAGTTCCATCCCACAGCGTTCAATTCCGAAGACGGTGAGCAGTTCCTCATCAGCGAATCTGTAAGAGGCGAAGGCGCAGTGCTCAAAAACTGCAACAAGGAACGTTTTATGCACAGATATGATGAACGTCTCGAACTTGCACCCCGTGATGTTGTTTCAAAATCAATTATTCTTGAAAGCAGACGTACAGGCAGCAACAATTTCTATCTTGATATAACACATGAAGATGCTGATTTTATCAGATGGAGATTCCCCGGTATTCATCAGGGTTGTATGGGTTACAATGTCGATATGACAAAAGACCTTGTTCCCATTTTCCCTTGTCAGCATTACCTTATGGGCGGTATTGAAACAGATATCGACGCAAAGACAACTGTTCCCAGACTCTATGCTGCAGGCGAATGTGCAAACACAGGCGTTCACGGCAAAAACAGACTTGCAAGTAATTCACTTCTTGAAGCTCTTGTTTTCTCAAGACGTGCGGCACAGGATATAAAAAGATGTATGGCGGCAGGATTCCCCACAGTTACGGAATATCCCAGCCCCCTCGAACAGCCTGAAAACGGTGCCCCCGTACCCAAAGGTCTCAAAACAGAAATACGCAATATTATGCAGCGTTCATATTTCGTTCTTCCTGACCAGGGTACTATCCGTTCAGGTCTCAGACAGATAGACAATATTCTCAAAAGACTCAAGGGCGGCGGATACGCAATCACAACAGATTTCTGCGAAGCTCTGAGTATGGCTACAAATGCACACATTATTCTCAAAGAGGTGGATGACAAATGATACTTCCCGATTTTTATATTGACGAACTCATAAAAAAGGCTATAACAGAAGATATCAACTATATTGACGTTTCATCAGCATATCTTTTCGGTGATGATGACAGAACAGAAGCTTATTTCGTATCAAAGGCAGACGGTGTTCTCTGCGGTATCGAAGTGGCACTGAGGGTTTTCTCTCTTCTCGACAACACACTCGAATACAAACTTTACAAGCACGACGGTGACGAAATCAAGTCAGGTGATCTTATTGCAGAATTCAGCGGTAAGACTCTCAAACTCCTTGAGGGTGAAAGAACAGCTCTTAATCTTCTTCAGCATATGTCAGGTGTTGCATCAATGACAAATGCGGCTGTAAAAGCAATCGAGGGTACTTCTTCAACAATTGCAGACACAAGAAAGACTCTTCCCGGTCTTCGTGCAATTCAGAAATATGCAGTAACCTGCGGTGGCGGTCACAACCACAGATACAATCTTTCAGACGCTGCAATGCTCAAGGATAACCACATTGACGCAGGCGGTGGTATCACAAAAACAGTAAAGGCTCTTCGTACAAAAATCGGTCACACCGTTAAAATTGAAGTTGAAACAAGAACTCTTGACGAGGTAAGAGAAGCTGTTGAAGCAGGTGCTGACATCATTATGCTTGACAATATGACTCTTGCAACAATGCAGGAAGCCGTTAAAATCATCGACGGCAAGGCTCTTACAGAAGCTTCGGGCAATGTTACACTCGAAAACATCAAGACAGTTGCTGAAGCAGGTGTAAACATCATTTCAATGGGCGCAATCACTCACTCAGTAAAAGCATTTGATATTTCAATGAGAATAAAGAAATAAGGAAGGGTTGATATTTATGTCAGAAACTCCCAAACTTTCAAGAAAAGAAACCATCATACAGGCTGTGAAATTCACACTGTTTTCAACTTCGGCAGGCATCATTCAGGTTATTACCGACTTACTTCTGAATGAGCTTCCGCCAATTCTCTTCGATGTTCAGCTTTCATACTGGGCATGCTATCTTCCCGCACTTATACTTTCTGTTGTTTTCAACTTCACCGTAAACAGAAAATTCACTTTCAAATCAGCAAACAACATTCCCCTTGCAATGCTTCAGGTAGCACTCTTCTATGCAGTCTTCACTCCCGTTTCAACAATTCTCGGTGACATGGCTGCCGTGCGTTTCAACGCTGCGGAAAACGGATATGTGCATTACATAATCCTTGCAGTCACAATGCTTGCAAACTTTGTAACAGAATTCCTTTTCCAGAAATACGTCGTTTTCAGAAAATCAATCAACACAAACGACATTGCAAAAAAGGAAGCAGAAAAGAAAGCAAAAGAATAATTATCAATTTTTCAGACCGTTTATGACGGTCTGAAATTTTTGAAGAAAGGCGGTATCTGAAATGGCAGAGCGCAAAGATTTTACAGACAATTTCATACGTGCGATGTTTCTTCCCGACAGATGCAGCCTTTGCGGAAAACCCGTTGTTTTCAGAACAAAAATCTGTAAAAAATGCAGCAAGACAGCAAAGTTCATAAAAGACAAAATCTGCCCCGCCTGCGGACTTCCCGAAAAATCCTGCAAATGCGGTAAAAAGGCAAATTTTTATTCTTCAATCACAGCTCCGTTTATTTACACGGGTGTTGTACGTCAGGGTATAAGCCTGTGGAAATTCAAAAATTTTTACAGAAATGTTGATTACTTTGCAGAAATGATTGCCGATTCCGTAACAAAAAATCTGGATGGGGAAAATTTTGATGTTATCACATTTATCCCTCAGACAAAGCAGGAAAGCAAAAAGCGTACCTATAATCAGGGTCAGATTCTTGCAGAAAAGACGGGAAACATTCTGAATATTCCCGTTATGCCGCTTCTCACCAAACTTTATGACACACAGCGACAGCACAATCTTCCGCATATTGCAAGAAGCGGAAACATTTTCGGGGTTTTTGACGTGTGCAATGTACCGATGACAGAGGGCAAAAAGATTCTTCTTATCGATGACATAAAAACATCGGGAAAAACCATCAACGAATGTGCAAAAATGCTTCAGCTTTACAACGCAGAAAGTGTACATTGCGCAGTTATTGCCATAGCAGAAAAACAATAGCTCCCAATCATATTATCCCATCCCTTCTAATATACTGAAGTAGGAAACAAGAGGGGATGATAATATAAAAAAGATTGCGGTTGCAGTTTTAATGATATGCCTGCTGTTTTTCTCTTCCTGCGCTGAAGAAGAAAGGCCCGATATGACAGTTTTGTCTGAAAGAATGGCACTTGTCAACGAACATTATGCCTTTGACTATTTCGATACATTTATCTATGACGGAGCCAACAGAATTTTCTTTTCTCTTTGCTCTGAAAATGACATTCTTCTGACAATCAATACCGACGAAAACGGAAAAATAGATAAAATCAATATCACCGCCGTTAAAGACAGTATGAAGACAGACGGTGAAAAAGAAGCTTTCAGAAATTTTTCTTCTGCTGCGGCAGATGCTTTTGCCAAGCTCTCTGAGAAAGAAAAAAAAGAGCGTGATGACACGCTCAGTTTCAAAAAAACCAATAAGTATTTTTCAGACCTGTATGAAACATATACCTCAAAACGCTATAAGTTCATTTTTTCCTCAAACAGCGAATACATAAGTCTTGACTGCGAATATTATGAACAATACGATATTACCGAAAAAAATTAAGGACAGCGATGCTGTCCTTAATTTATTAATAGTCCCTTAAAAGAGCCTTTACCTTCCCGAGAATTGCAACCTCATTCACAATAATGGGGTCCATTGTGTCATTTTCAGGCTGGAGTCTGAAATGACCGTTTTCTTTGTAGAAAGTTTTTACTGTTGCTTCGTCTTCAATAAGAGCAACAACAATATCACCGTTGTTTGCCACGGGAGTTTTCTCAACAATTACAATATCACCGCTGAGAATACCTGCGTTTATCATACTTTCGCCTCTGACTCTGAGAGCAAAAAGTGTTTTGTCTCTTGATACATTACCTGCGTAGGGAATATATCCTTCTATCTGTTCAACGGCAAGAATGGGTGCACCTGCAGTAACTGTACCGACAATTGGAACCTGAGTTGTACTGTCTGCCTGAGGGCCGAGCACCCTGATTGATCTTTTGAGCTTAGGGTCGCCCCTTTCAATATAACCTGCCTTTTCCAGCGCAATAAGATTTGCCTGAACGGAAGATGTTGATCTGAGACCTACCGCTGAACATATTTCACGCACAGAAGGAGGCACTCCGTTCTGCTGACGTTCTGCGAGGAATTCATATATTTTCTGCTGAGTGGAATTGAGCTCTTTCATAAAAAATCCTCCTGTAATATTATAAAAAAATCATTAGCAAACTTTTGTTCACTGTCATTATAACACAGGTTTTTCAAAAAAGCAAACATTTGTTTAATATTTTTTTAATTTTTTTCTTAAGCTGAATATTATTTTTGTAATCATACTCCGAGTTTTGCAAAAAAGCTTGTAAAACCGATTCAGATATAGTAAAATAAATTAAATATATATACAAAGGTTCAAGAAATGGCAAAAAAGCATGGTGTAAAAAAGAAAAAACAGATACAGTCTTTTGCTTTTCCGTCACACACCAAGGGATATTACAGATTTTCCAAGGACTTCCCTTCAGTTACAGACAGCGAAGGCTACAGGGATAATGACCTTATAGTCAATTCACCTGCAAAAAAAGCTTCCCTGAGAAGGAGGCTTATTGCTCTTTTCCTTTGTATTTTTGTTGCTTCATTCACGGCAACATACCTGTGCTTTATCGTTTCAAAAGTGCCTGTTGCACCCGGCAATGAGTCTTCCACAGGTGAAGATGCAAACACATACTTCCCCGGATATAATGCCGTTTTCCTTTCAGGCACAGTGCTCTCAATGAACAGCGCAGAAAGCATTATCGGTGACATCAGATATTACGGTTATGACACAGTTGTGATTGATTTCAAAGATGCAACAGGCAATTTCTATTTTGACCCGTCTATTAATGTGGCAAGCGATGCCCTTGCAATGGCATCTGCCGACGCACAAAAAATCGTTAAAGAATTTCAGGAAGCATCAATCAGCGTTTTTGCCCGTTTCAGCCTGTTTGCAGATGATATATATGCAAGAGTTCACAAAAACGAAGCAGCATATGTTATGACAGTATCAGACGAAAATCCCGAAGAGCAGATACGCTCCGCCTGGTACAACAAGGGTGATGATTCACACGCATGGCTGAATCCTTATTCATCAGAGGTTCAGTATTATCTCAGGTGCTGTGTTGAAGATATAAACGCAATGGGTGTTGACGGAATCATTTTTGATTACGCTTCACTTCCCGCAAGAGAAGAGGGAGAGGTTGTTATGTTTGACAACAGCAGCGAAAAAACTCCCGACGAAGCGATGACATCATTCGTTTCACTTCTCAACAACACTTATGTAAGCTGCACAACTGCCGTAAAATTATCGACAGAAACAATGCTTGACGCAATCACAAAAAATGAGGCTCCCGCAGTCTGCAATTCAGGTTGCGATTACATTGTTCCCGATGCAAGGCTTTCACTTATGCCTGCAGATACAATCATCGGCACAAAGCAGTATAAAGACCCCTCATTATCACCGAAAGAATTCATAACCGATTATATAAATGCAGCAAAATCTTTTGCACAGGGTGACGGTTATTCAGCAGGAATAATTCCTCTGTTTGATGCATCAGGCACTACTGCAGATGAGCTTACAGCCCTCTCGGTTGTGAACAATGATTCTTTTATTCTTTACTCGGCAGACAGTATATATTCAGATAATATTTTCTGAAACAGACAGATTTATTCAGGACAGGAGATGTAAAAATGTTCGGAAAAAAGAAAAGGAACGAAGAAAATCAGGAAAATGTAAGAGTTGTAACACTTGATGAAGTTGTTGCAGGTCTCACTCTTGATGAAAAAATTGCCCTCGTATCAGGTAAAGATTTCTGGCATACGGTTGAAGTAAAAGATTCTCCCGTAAAAGTGCCTTCCGTAATGGTCAGCGACGGCCCTCACGGACTCCGCAAGCAGGCTGATGCGGCAGACAACCTCGGCATCAACGACAGTATTGTTGCTGTTTGTTTCCCCTCTGCGGCAGGTCTTGCAGCATCATTTGATACAGACCTTATGGTTAAAACAGGTGAAGCTCTCGGTGAAGAATGCCAGGCTGAAAATGTTTCAACAATCCTCGGTCCCGCAATGAACATCAAGCGTTCTCCCCTCTGCGGCAGAAACTTTGAATATTTCTCAGAAGATCCCTATCTCGCAGGTAAAATGGCTGCAGCTTACATCAACGGTGTACAGTCAAAGAATACAGGTACATCACTCAAGCACTTTGCAGTAAACAATCAGGAAAGAAGACGTTTCACAGTTTCAGCAGAGCTTGACGAAAGAACTCTCAGAGAAATCTATCTTCAGGGATTTGAGATTGCAGTCAAGGAATCACAGCCCTGGACAGTTATGTGTTCATACAACAGAATGAACGGTGAACAGGTTTCAGAAAGCAAAAAGCTCCTTAACGACATTCTTCGTGACGAATGGGGATTCAAAGGTCTTGTTGTTTCAGACTGGGGTGCTGTAAGAGACCGTGTAAAGGGTCTTGAAGCAGGACTTGACCTTGAAATGCCCGGCACATTCGGTCTTAGCGCAAAGAAAATCAAAGCTGCAATCGAAAACGGCACTCTTGACGAAGCTGTTCTTGACAAATGCTGCAGAAGAGTTGTAAACCTTGCTTTCAAGTGGACTCAGAACAGAATCGAATGCGAATTTGATCGTGAAGTTCATCACAACAAGGCAAAGGAGACTGCTCTTAAAACAATGGTTCTTCTTAAGAACGAGAACAACATTCTTCCTCTTGACAAATCAAAGAAAATCGCATACATCGGTGAATATGCAAAAAAACCCAGATATCAGGGCGGAGGCAGTTCACACATCAATTCATACAAGGTTACAGATGCACTCTCAAGCACAACAGCATTTGCAGATGTAACTTATGCAAAGGGCTTCGGTGTTGATGACAAGGAATTCAACAAAGACCTTGTTGCAGAAGCTGTAAATGTTGCAAAAGAAGCTGATATCGCAGTTATCTTTGCAGGTCTTCCCGAATCAATAGAATCTGAGGCATTCGACAGAAAGGATATGAATCTTCCTGCCTGCCAGAACTACCTTATTGAAAAGGTTGCCGAGGTACAGAATAATATTGTTGTTGTGCTTCACAACGGTGCACCCGTTGAAATGCCCTGGATCAACAGTGTAAGCGGTATTCTTGAAGCATACCTCGCAGGTGAAGCAGTAGGTGAAGCAGAAACTGACATCCTCTTCGGTGTTGCAAACCCCTCAGGTAAACTTCCCGAAACATTCCCCGTAAAGCTTTCAGACACACCCTGCTATCAGTGTTTCCCCGGCACATACAATACTGTTGAACACCGTGAAGGCATTTATGTTGGTTACCGTTATTACGAAACAGCAAAGAAGGAAGTTCTCTTCCCCTTCGGTCACGGTCTTTCATACACAACATTCAAATACAGCAATATGAAGCTCAGCAAGAATTCTGTTCACCCTGATACAGACGAAATTACAGTAACTCTTGAAGTAAAGAATACAGGTTCTGTTTACGGTGAAGAAGCTGTTCAGATTTACGTTTCTCCCGTAGAAAAAACTGTTTTCAGAAGCGATATCGAACTCAAAGGTTTTGCAAAAGTTTCTCTCGAAGCAGGCGAAAGCAAGCTTGTTACAGTTCATCTTGACAAACGTGCATTTGCATATTACAACATCGATGAAAAAGATTTCGTCTGCGACGACGGTAAGTATGTAATCAAGGCAGGTTCATCTGTTGCAGATATCAGACTTGAAGCAGATATTAACCTCTCAGGTTTCGGTATCCACGCAAATCCCTATAATGATGAAGTAAAAGCTCTTTATGCAAAAGGCGATGTTGCACACATCAACAGAGCAGAATTTGAAAAGCTTCTCGGCAGAAAGCTTGAAATTGTCAAGCCCTGCAAGCCTTTCACATGGGATAACTGTCTCGGTGATGCAAAGGGCACAAAGTGGGGCGATATCATTGAGTCAATCATCAATGTTGTAAGTGAAAAGCTCACAATGAACATCGGTAATTCAGAAATGATTTACTCAGGCGCAATGGAAACTCCCGTAAGAACTCTCGTTGCAATGGCAAACGGTGTTGTTACAGAAGGTCTTGGTGATGCACTTGTTGACCTTATGAACGAAAAGCCCGGTGCACTTCTCAAGGTTGCAGGCAACGGTATCCTTACCGGTATCAATGCAATCAAAAGCTCAAACAGAGATTAATAAAAAATGAAAGAGAGTCCTCGCGACTCTCTTTTTTTCACAATTTGTCCGTGTTTACATAATATGTAGTGATATTATTCGCGGTATCACTGCATTACGGGCGGAAAATCTTCCCTCAGAACAACCCGTTTTGTAACCGCTTTACATAAATCGGTTGCATTTTACAGAATGTTATGTTAAAATATTAAGGATATAAAACTTTTTATAAGAAGCGGAGTTATAAATATGAAATTAGGTATAGTAGGACTTCCCAATGTAGGAAAAAGCACACTTTTCAATGCACTTACAAATGCAGGTGCACAGTCAGCAAACTATCCATTCTGTACAATCGAACCCAACGTAGGTGTTGTTGCTGTTCCCGATTACAGACTCGATAAACTTGCAGAGATGTACAATCCCGACAAGTTCACCCCCGCAGTTATCGAATTCGTTGATATCGCAGGACTTGTAAAGGGTGCGGCAAACGGTGAGGGGCTCGGCAACAAGTTCCTTTCACACATCCGTGAAGTTGATGCAATCATTCACGTTGTAAGATGCTTCGAAAACGGTGACATTGTTCACGTTGACGGCAGTATTGACCCTGTAAGAGATATCGAAACAATCAACTACGAACTCATCCTTTCAGACATGGAAATCCTTGACAGAAGAATCGACAAGGATACAAAAGCAATGAAGGGTGACAAGTCTTTTGCAAAGGATGTTGAATTCTTCAAGAGAGTCCGCGGTTATTTTGAAGAAGGTCAGTGTGCAAGAGCTGTTGATGTTGATGAAGACGAAAAGGCTCTTCTCGACACAGTTGCACTTCTCACAGCAAAACCCGTTATCTACGCTTGTAATATGAGCGAAGAAGATTTCGCATCAGATATCGAAGCTAACATCGGCTATCAGAAAGTCAAGGAGCTTGCAGCAACAGAAGGTGCAGAAGTGCTTCCCATCTGTGCAGAGCTTGAATCTCAGATTGCAGAGCTGGGTAAAGACGAAAAGGAAATGTTCCTTTCAGAACTTGGAATTGAAAAGGCAGGTCTTGACCTCCTTATCCAGAAGAGCTACGATCTTCTCGGTCTTATGTCATACCTTACAGCAGGTCAGCCTGAAGTAAGAGCCTGGACAATCAAAAAAGGCACAAAAGCTCCTCAGGCAGCAGGTAAGATTCACTCAGACTTTGAAAGAGGTTTCATCAGAGCAGAAGTTGTTTCTTTTGATGACCTTATGGCTTGCGGCACAATGGCTGTTGCAAAGGAAAAAGGCCTTGTCCGTTCAGAAGGTAAGGAATACGTTATGCAGGACGGAGATATTGTTCTATTCAGATTCAATGTTTAATTAACAATTTACAATGTACAATTTACAATGATTATTGTTGATTGTACATTTTGTTTCCGCTCGTGGCGCAGCCGGATAACGCAGCAGATTCCGATTCTGAAGATCGGGGGTTCGAATCCCTTCGAGCGGGCCAGACAGCGCCTCTGACGAGGCTAAGATAAGAGATAATATTGAATAAATAATAGATAATAGTGAACGCAACATGTCGGGCGCTGTTTGTATTATTATCTATTCTTTATTATCTCTTATCTATTATCTGAATAGGGGACAATAATAATGGCATCAGACAGTATTTTATTAGAAAAAGCTCTAAAGTTTGCCGCACGAATAGTAAAACTTCAAAAGTATTTAATAAAAGAGAAAAAAGAAACAGTTATTTCAAAACAGATAATTCGTTCAGCTACAAGTATCGGGGCAAATGCAAACGAGGCTGTTTACGGAATTTCAAAAGCAGATTTTATTGCTAAACTTCAGATTTCACTTAAAGAAACCGCAGAAACTGAATATTGGCTCAGACTTCTGATCTTATCAGAATATATTACTGCACAAGAAGGCAAGTCATTACTTGATGATTGTCTGGAAATAAAAAGAATTCTTATATCTACTCTGAACACCGCAAAAAACAAAAAGGGATAATTTTAATAATAATAAATTAAACAGAGACAAAGAGGACATCACCGTCAGGTGGTGTTTTCTTTTTCCGTTCGGTGGGATTCGAACCCTGAGGAGGGTGAGCACCGTTAAGAAAACAGTCCGGTGGACTGTTTTCAGGTGCAAAGTCCGAAGCGACTTGTCGCAAGGACGGTGGATGCATAGCATCCACATCCCTTCGAGCGGGCCAAGAAAAAAGCACTTCGCGAGAAGTGCTTTTTTAACTAAGTGTGCCTTGCGGCACGTGAAGCGATGCTAAGCATCGTGAAGCAGCTTCGCTGTGAAGTTTGCTTCGCAAGTGTTTTGGCACACTTGACTTCACTTTGTGCGAAGCACAATGCTTCACAGTGGCTTGCCACTGCTTCACTTGGGCATTGCCCTAACTTCACTAATATTGAAAAATCCGACACTTTATAGTATAATCAACGCAAAGAAGGTGTTGTTATGTCAAAATTAAGATTCGGAATAATGGGTGCAGGCGGAATAGCAGGGCATTTTGTCCGCGCAATGGCACATATAAAAACTGCAGAAGTTGTGGCAGTTGCAAGTAAAAGCATTGAAAGAGCAGAAAACTTTGCAAAGCAAAACGATGTAGCTTCTTTCTGTACATATGATGAGCTTTTAACCCGTGACGATATTGATGCCGTTTATGTTGCAACAACTCACAATTTCCACTATGAGAACATAAAAGCCTGTCTTGAAAAGGGCAAACACGTGCTTTGCGAAAAAGCAATGGTTCTCACAGAAAAAGATGCCCGTGAGCTTTGCGACATTGCAGAAAGCAAAGGTCTTTTCCTTATGGAAGCTATGTGGACACGTTTTCTTCCCTCAATGCAAAAAGCAAAAAAATGGATAACAGACGAAAAAATCGGCAAAATTCAGAATATTTCGGGAGTTATCGGTTTCAAGGGTAAAGATGATGTAAAGTGCCGTCTTCTGAATCCTGACCTTGCAGGCGGTGCGCTTTATGATATAGGTGTTTATGTTATAGAAATCGCTTCATTCCTTGCAGGTGAAAAAATAGTTGACTCTTACGGCAAAGTAAGACGTGATCCCCGTACGGGTGTTGATTCAAATGTCAGCTTCATTCTTGAATTTGAGACTTTTGATGCCTGCCTGCAATGCCTTATAACCGCAAACCCGAAAGAATATATGATCATAAACGGTGACAAGGGATATATTGAAATTCCTCGTTCACACGTAGGCAATGAATGTTTCCTTTATGACAACAACAGAAATCTGAAAAAGCATTTCAAAGAAGAATTCCGTGGCAATAACGGTTTTGTTTATGAAATTGAAGAAACCGTAAAATGCATAAAAAAAGGCAGAACCGAATCTGACATTATGCCCCACAGTGCCACTATTGAATGCGCAGGAGTTTATGATAAACTTTTGTCAGAATAAAAAAATCCCCTGAGGCTGAGCCTTAGGGGAATAATTTTTATTACTGATAAATTCTTACGTAGTCAATGACATATTCTGTCTTGTATGTGTCCTTATCAAGAACTGAGAGTTTTTCCGCATCAGGAATCTCAAGTGAAACAATAACTTCTTCGGGAACTTCTGAAACACCGTTACCAAATGAAGTACGACGTGTTTCAACACCGTTGATATAGAAAATGTATTCTGTATCTGTCCACATCAGACCGTATGTATTGTATTCGTTATAGATATCGTTGCCGTAGAAAGCACCAAGCATATTTGACTGATAACCTTCTTCAACACCATCAACACCTGCACAGTGAATAGTCTGTGAAACAGCATTTCTTGATGTAAGCTCTGAGGGGTTCAGTGATTCAAAAATATCAATCTCGGCACCGCCTACACCGCCTTTTGATACAGATGCTGTGTAAGGAGCACTTGACTGAAGCCAGAATGCTGACCAGAATGCAGGGTCTGCATTTACTTTGCAACGGATTTCATAATAGCCTTTGCAATATTTCTCATTCATACTTACCATTGCACCATACCAGCCTTCACCGTAAGCGCCGTCTGTAAGGTATTCACCT
>JAZUCO010000094.1:0-7267 GCA_045639185.1 Acutalibacteraceae bacterium | reverse complement strand
TTTGTCAGTTTTTTTGCACTTCCCGATATTGTTTTCTGATTGCAGAAAGAACACATATGCGGACAGCCTTCATGGGGCACAAATAAAGCTACATTAACATGCTTCATACTTTGACGCCCATAAGACGGAGTGCTTCTTTTGCAGCCATCTGTTCAGCCTGTTTCTTGCTTTTGCCTTCGCCTGTACCGATAACATTGCTGTTGATTTTTACTTCAACAATAAATGTCTTGCAATGATCGGGACCTGACTCACCTGCCATGAAATATTCAAGAATTTCACCGGGGCTTTTCTGAACAATTTCCTGTAAAGCTGTCTTATAGTCAGAAATTGCAGGCTCTTCAATTGAGGCATTTGCAATAAATCCGAGAACAAATTTTTTTGCTTCTTCAAAACCTGCATCAAGATATATTGCTGCGATAACCGATTCAAAAGCGTCTGCAAGTATGGAGGGTCTTTCTCTGCCGCCGGTATTGACTTCACCTTTGCCCATATACATAAACTCACCGAGTTTTATCATTGATGCAAAACGGAAAAGTGATTTTTCACACACCATTGATGCTCTGAGTTTTGTAAGCTTACCTTCAGGCAATTCAGGATGATTTTCAAATAAATATTCGGCTGTTATCATACCGAGTACAGAGTCACCGAGGAACTCAAGACGTTCATTATGCTGAACTTTGCCGTTCATTTCGTTTGCGTATGACGAATGAGTGAGCGCATTCTGCATAAGTTTTTTGTTTTTGAATTCATATCCGATTATCTGTTCGAACACGTTCATTTTATCAACTTCAATCAATTGTTGTATTTCTGAGCATTTCAAGGCTTCTGTCTGCCAGAGCACCGTAACGCTCTTTTTTATCTCTTATTTTTTCGGGAAGTGCGGGAAGCAAACCGAATGATGCACCCATAGGCTGAAAATTCTTTACAAATTCATCACTTATGTAACGTGAAAGTGCGCCTATCATATTCTCGGGAGGAAGAATTATTGTTTCTTTGCCGAGAATTCTTCTTGCGGCATTGATTCCTGCCATAATACCTGCTGCAGCTGATTCCATGTAACCTTCCACACCGGTAATCTGACCAGCAAAGAAAATATGCGGATGCTCTTTCATAGAAAAGTCACCGTTAAGCAGTCTGGGTGAATCGATGAATGTATTTCTGTGCATAACACCGTATCTTACAAATTCCGCATCGTGCAATGCAGGAATCATTGAGAAAACACGTTTCTGCTCAGGGAATTTAAGATTTGTCTGAAAACCGACAAGATTGTACATTGTACCCTCTTTGTTTTCTTTACGCAGCTGGAGTACTGCCCAAGGTCTGTGCCCTGTTTTCGGATCACGGAGCCCTACGGGCTTGAGAGGTCCGAAACGGATTGTATCAGCACCTCTTTTTGCCATTATTTCAACGGGCATACAGCCCTCGTAAACACGCTTTTTGTCAAACTCGTGAAGTTCTGCAATTTCTGCATTCACAAGTGCTTCATAAAAAGCTTCGTATTCTTCTTTATTCATAGGACAGTTGATGTAATCATCTTCACCGCCACGGTCATAGCGTGACTGATAAAAAGCACTGTCCATATCGACACTATCTGCCTCTATAACAGGTGCTGCAGCATCGAAAAAGCTCAGAAATGCGTTACCTGTAAGCTTTTTTATGCTTTCTGCAAGAGCATCTGATACCAGGGGTCCTGCGGCAACAACAACTGCATCGTAGCCTTCGGGAATATCTGTAATCTCTTCTCTTATTACGTTGATAAGAGGATTATTTTCTGTCACTTCAGTAACAAGAGAAGCAAAAATATCTCTGTCAACTGCCAACGCACCGCCTGCCGGGACAGCTGATTTCTCAGCACATTCAACACAAACGCTGCCGAGAATCTTCATTTCTGCCTTGAGAAGTCCTGATGCAGATTCTGTTCTCATTGCTTTGAATGAGTTGGAGCAGACAAGCTCACACAGTTTATCTGATTTATGTGCAGGAGAAAATCTTACGGGTTTCATTTCAAAAAGGTCAACTGAGATACCTCTTTTTGCAAGCTGAGCTGCACACTCAACACCTGCGAAACCGCCGCCGATAACAGCCGCTTTATTCATCATCATTCTCCGCTGATTTTTTACTTCTTGATACCTTCTGCTCATAACCGCAGCCTTCTGCGTGACACTTCATAATGCCGCCTCTTGCTTTGAAAAGAGTTTTGCCGCAAGTGGGACAGGATTCATTTGTGGGAGCATCCCAAGTCATAAAGTTACAATCGGGATAGTTACCGCAACCGTAGAAAGTGTACCCTCTCTTTGATTTCTTGCCGATAACATCTGCACCGCAAACGGGACATTTGCCCTGAGTCTGTTCAACATAAGGCTTTGTTGTCTTACAATCAGGATAACCGGGACAAGCAAGGAATTTGCCGAATCTGCCCACTTTGATTATCATATTCTGACCGCACTTTTCACAAGGAATATCTGTTTTATCCTCTTCAAGCTGGATTTTTACCCCCTGCATTGCATCTTTAGCCTTTGCAAGTGTTGCTTCAAATTCATCATAGAACTCATGAAGCATTGCGATGTAATCAAGTTCACCTGCTTCAACATCATCAAGATTAAGCTCCATACCTGCAGTAAACTTTGTGTTTACGATTTTGGGGAACTGCTCTTTGAGAAGTTTTGTTGTTGCAAAACCGAGCTCTGTGGGTTTGAGCTGTTTACGCTCTCTTATAACATAATCCTTTGATGTGATTGTTGAAATGATTGTAGCATAGGTACTGGGTCTGCCGACACCTGTTTCTTCAAGCATCTTGATAAGTGATGCTTCTGTATATCTTGCGGGAGGCTGAGTGAAATGCTGTTCGGGAACAAGCTCCTTGAACTTGAGCACGTCATCCTTGTGAAGTTCGGGCATATTGCTCTCGTTTTCTTCTTCCTCTTCGGTTACAGTCTGATAAAGAACTGTGAAACCGTCAAACTTAACAGAATAACCGCTTGTTGTGAAAAGGCAAAAACCTTCTTCACCTGTTTTTTCAGCCTTGATTTCAACCTTTACTGTATCCTGAAGGCAGTTTGCCATAAGACTTGCCATAAATCTCTTCCAGATAAGGTCATAGAGCTTATACTGCTCTGATGTGAGAGCACCCTTTGCTTCTTCGGGAGTGAGAGCAGGTACTGTGGGACGGATTGCTTCATGACCGTCCTGACTTCTGCCCTTGGTTTTGAAATATCTGGGCTTTTCTGGAAGATATTTTTCACCGAAAGTATTTTTGATATATTCATTACCTGCAGCTCTTGATTCTTCCGAAATACGGAGAGAGTCAGTTCTCATATATGTGATAAGACCGATGGAGCCGTAACCGGGCACGTCGATACCTTCGTAAAGCTCCTGAGCAATCTTCATTGTGCGCTTTGATGTAAAGCCGAGTCTGTGTGAAGCATCCTGCTGAAGAGTTGATGTGATGAAAGGAGGCATAGGCTGTTTCTTTCTTACGCCTTTTTTCACATTGTCAACTGTGTATACAGCACCGTCGAGACGCTCTGTGTATTTATCTGACTGTTCTTTGTTTTCGATTTTAACTTTGCCGTTTTCATCACCAACAAAAGATGCCTTAAACACTTTTCTTGAGTGAGGCGGGTTGAGCTTTGCAGTAATTGTCCAGTATTCTTCGGGAACAAAAGCATTGATTTCCTCTTCCCTGTCAACAATAAGACGGACAGCTACGCTCTGAACACGGCCTGCTGAAAGCCCTCTTCTGATTTTCTGAGAAATAAAGGGACTGAGTCTGTAACCTACAAGTCTGTCAAGAATTCTTCTTGCCTGCTGAGCATTTACAAGGTCCATATCGATTTTTGAGGGGTTAGCCATACCGTTCTGAACGCTTGTTTTATTGATTTCGTTGAACTTGACACGCTTTGTCTTATCAAGGTCGAGACCGAGAATTGTTGCAAGATGCCATGAAATTGCTTCACCTTCACGGTCCGGGTCAGTTGCGAGATACACTTCGTCACTCTTTTCTGCAAGTGCTGAAAGTTCTTTGACGAGCTTCTCCTTTCCCTTGATAGTAACATATTTGGGTGCAAAATCGTGAGCAACATCAACACTGAGTTTTGATGCATAAAGGTCTCTTACATGACCCATTGAAGCTTTGACTTCAAAGCCTTTGCCCAGATATTTTTTTATTGTACCTGCTTTTGTGGGAGACTCCACAATAACTAATTTTGACATATCATCAATCCTGTATATAAAATTTAATTAAATTTGAGTGCGTATCTTTTTCCCTCACGGATTTCCGCAACAGAGTAAATTTCAAGCTCTGTGAGTGCACAAAGAACATCTGCAACACTCAGTCCCCTTCCGAGAACATATTCATCCGCTGTCAATGCAACTTCTGTCATTAACCCATATAGTTTTGCTGCATTTGCTGTTGCATATTCGGGAAGAGGCTGTTTTTTTGCAGGTTCAGCCTTTACCTGTTTTTCGGTTTTAACCGGAGAACTGCCTGATTTTTCAGCATCCTGCCAGGTTAACTGTTTTTCAGACTGTTTTGTTTCAGCCTTATGAGCATAGCTCATTTCGTTGTATTCGGGAACATTACCACCGTTTATTCTGCGGATAACATCGTCATAATAATTTATTATGTCTCTGACACCAAACAAGGGAACAGCACCGTCACCGATTAGCATATTTGTGCCTGCGTGATTTCTGTTATAGATTTCACCCGGTACGGCAAAAAGATCTCTTCCCTGTTTCTTAGCATATTCTGCCGTTATTATAGAACCGCTCTTCTCTCCTGCTTCAACAACAACGACACCTTTGCTGATGCCTGATATAAGTCTGTTTCTGACAGGGAAAGTGAAGCGTGTGGGATCTGAAAACGGAAGAAATTCACTTACAAGAGCACCGTTTATGGATATACGCTCACGCATTGCTTCATTTTCTGCAAGGTATTTACTGCCAAGACCGCTTCCGAGAAAAGCAATTGTCTTGCCACCTGCATCCATTGCAGCTTCGTGTGATGCTCTGTCGATTCCGAGAGCACCGCCGCTGACAACAACAGCTCCGACTCTTGCAAGTGCATCTGCAATATTCTTTGCCGCACTGATACCGTTTGCCGATGCATTTCTTGTGCCTACAATGCCGACTGCAAAACTGCTTTTTAATATATCGGCATCACCGCAGACATAAAGCACAGACGGTGAATTCTGAATTTTTCTGAAAGCCACGGGATAGCGGTCATCATCATAAGCGATTATGTGCCAGCCGTTGACTTCGCATTGTTTTATTACATTGTAGGACTCAGACGGACTGAACATACACAAACGGTCTGCTGTTTTTTTATTCACAAGACCTGATTGTGAAAGTCCGCTTCTGCCTGCTTCATAGATTTTCTGAGGATTGCCGAAAAATGAAATGAGTTCATCTGCATCTCTGCCGGCACCCAGAGTCCTCTGAAGCCATATCCAATATTCTATCGGACATTTCATCTGACCATCTCCCACATAATCATACAAGCTGCTGCCGCAGCATTAAGCGATTCTGCTCTGCCTTTCATGGGAATGGTAACTTTGCTGTTGCAAGAAGAAATTGTTTTTTCGGTAAGTCCGTTTCCTTCATTACCGATTACACAGACGATACCTTTTGACTTATCCATCATTGTGACAGGAATTGCTGAGCTTTCAGGTACAGCAGCATAAGTGTTCATTCCTTCGTCATTGCACTTCTGAATGAATGAAGACATATCGCTGACAGAAAAAACATCAAGCCTCAGAAGTGAACCCATTGATGCCCTGAGAGCCTTAGGATTATAAATATCACAACCGCCGCAGATAATCATACCGTCAAGTCCGAGGGCTTCTGCTGTTCTTGCTGCAGAACCGAGATTATCAGGCGTCTGGATGTTCTCCATGGCAACATATATACCATTATATTTTATTTTATCTATATTAGAGAATTTGTCAAGTGTTTTGCACACACAAAATACACCTTGAGTATGTTTTGTGTCAGAAAGTTTGGCTGCAATCTCATCTGTTATTTCATAAACATTCTCTGCAGCGGCAAGAAGAATACCGATTTCGTCAGCATATCTCTTGGTTGCAGACTCTGTGACAAACACATCTGTGGGAGAAATACCGTTTTCTGCAGCATCACAACAGAGTCTGAGCCCCTCAAGAAAGAACATACCCTGCTTTCTTCTTTCGGAGCTGTCCTGACAAAGTTTTGCCGCATTTTTGATTTTTTCGTTGTTTCTGCTCGTAATTTTAAGCATATTTTACACCCTTTATAAAACGGAAAAAGGGAATGCACTCGGCATTCCCGTTATAATTCTGGCTTATTTAAGTGCAGCCTTTGCCTGCTCTGTGAGAGCTGTGAAAGCTGCAGGATCAGCGATAGCGATTTCTGAGAGCATCTTTCTGTTAAGAGTGATGCCAGCCTTGCTGAGACCGTTCATGAATGTTGAATAGTTCATTCCGTTAAGCTTACAAGCAGCTGAGATTCTTGTGATCCAGAGACGGCGGAAGTTTCTCTTCTTCTGCTTTCTGCCGACATATGCATAGTTGCCGGACTTCATAACTGCCTGCTTAGCAGTCTTGAAAAGTCTTGACTTTGAGCCATAATAACCCTTAGCAAGCTTCAAAACTTTATTTCTTCTCTTACGAGTCATTGTAGCGCCTTTAATACGTGCCATTTTAAGTTTCCTCCTGAATTAAATATTATTTGTAGGGAATAAGCTTCTTGATCTGCTTTACGTTTGTCTTATCAGCAGTTGTTGTCTGACGAAGATTTCTTTTTCTCTTTGATGTCTTCTTGTTGAGGATGTGTGACTTATAAGCGTGAGCACGGATAACTTTACCTGTCTTGGAAAGCTTGAAGCGCTTCTTTGCACCGCTGTTTGTTTTGATTTTGGGCATGATTATTTCCTCCTGTTTTTTATTACTACGTTAATAGTTATTTGTTAGGCTTTGCTGCAAGGAACATAAGCATCGTTCTGCCGTCAAGTTTTGCGGGCTTCTCGATGTTACCGTTTTCCATACACATTTCGGCAAATCTGGCCATAATTTCAAGTCCTCTTTCGGGATGAGCCATTTCTCTACCTCTGAAACGGATAGCAACCTTAACTTTGTTACCCTGTTTAAGGAACTTGTTAGCATTTTTGGCCTTTGTTTCAAGGTCATGCGTATCGATATTGAGTGAAAGCTGAACTTCCTTGATATCGATCTGATGCTGATTCTTCTTAGCTTCCTTTTCTCTCTTCTGCTGCTCGAATCTGTACTTGCCGTAG
>JAZUCO010000093.1:0-12946 GCA_045639185.1 Acutalibacteraceae bacterium | reverse complement strand
TGTAACGGGAACAACTTTGCCGTTTGCGTCGAAGATCTGAGTCATACCGATTTTCTTACCGATAATACCTTTTACCATTGTTTTTTCCTCCTGTCAGATTATTGGTTGACACAAGTCAACTTGACCTGCGGTATATATAATGTATATATATCCGGATTTTGTTTGCTGTTAATTACAGCTTGATTTCGATATCCACACCTGCGGGAAGTTCGAGACCTGTGAGAGCTTCAACAGTTTTGTTTGAAGGTCTGAGGATATCAATGAGTCTCTTGTGTGTACGCTGCTCAAACTGTTCACGGCTATCCTTGTACTTGTGAACAGCACGAAGGATTGTAACAACTTCCTTTTCTGTGGGAAGAGGTACGGGACCTGATACCTGAGCGCCTGTACGCTTTGCGGTTTCTACGATTCTTTCTGCTGCCTTGTCAACAAGGTTGTGATCGTAGCCCTTAAGTCTGATTCTGATTTTTCCCTTAACTGCCATTTTTACGCCTCCTAATGAATTTGGCGGGCTTTGCCTGATATTTTTCATCAACGCACCCGTGTGTTTCGCGCATCTCCGTTATAAAAACCGGAAACACGCAGTATTTCCGGGGCTTTGAGAAAAAATACCTCATCCCGATGGTAGCTTTTTTCGTGGTTAAGGCACAAAAACGCCCCAGGGGGAAGATCTCGCCCGGTTTGAAATCGGACATACTCCGTGAGAGTTTCCTGCATCAAAGTGCAGCCACATCCCACATCATCGCATGGTAGATGTGAAAAAAGGGCATAATTATGCTCTATCCTTTTCCACATGCTCTGTTATTATACAGTATAGGTCAACAAATTGCAAGCTTTTTTTGAAAAAAATCACGCAAAACAGCCGTTTTTTCAATTTTTGGATATTTCTACAACTGTGACAAACTTTCACGCCCCCGTTTGTGCAAGTTGACAACACACCCCACCCCCGTGTTCTTATATATATAATAGTATAGGAGAAACAGCGAAAATTTAAGCACAGATTGGTTGATATTTGTGTAGGGACCGATCCCCTGATCGGTCCGTCCCGAAGTTTTATCAGACTTTGCGGAACAATGCAGGCTGTTCTCAACATCCGAACGGTGTTCCACCGTTATTGCTTCATTACATTCCGCAATCGGAACGATGTGGGCATCGTTCCCTACAGACCAACATTGTGCATTATAAAAAAAGAGTGCCCCGCAGGACACTCTTATATATTATAATTGTATGTCAGATTAACCGACGTATGCACCGCAGGAGTGACAGAAAACATCGCTTGATGAAACAGGTGAATTGCAATCGGGGCAAACCTTTGTTTCTGTGTTTTCGAGGAGTGCGTCGATATCTTTATCAAGGAAATCAACACCGCTGATGTCTGAAGCATACTTTTCTTTGCCTGTGATATCGTCAAGCATTGATTCTGTTGCCTTGAGGATATCTGCCGCAGAGATATCTTCATTTTCATTGAGTTTTGCAATGGGAGACATTCTTACGGGTTCATCTGTGTACTTTCTGATGAGAGGATCAGAATAAGTCTGAGCGAGCTGCTCCATAAGAGCTGCATTTTTGTAAAGAGAATCATTCTCTGCCGCAGCATATCTGCCCGCATTTCTGTCTGAACCGAGAAGTTCTGCAATTCTCTCTGCTGTCATAACTTCTACTGTAACGGGACCGTCAGGAGTGTCGTCATCGTCTCTGAGCACAACCGGTGAATACTCATCATCGTCATCATTGTTCTTTTTCTTCTGAACAAGGAGTGCAACAACAAGTGCCGCAAGAATCACAAAGAGCACAGCCGCTGCAATGAGAGCTATCTGCTGCCATGACATACCGTTGTCATCGCTTCCGCCATTGTTATTGACAAGCACACCGCCGAGAGTGTAATTCTCATTGGGATTCTGAACAATCACAGCCGCTGAATCAGCCTCAAGCCAGTCTGAGAGAGAGCCTTCGTAGGTAAAAGAAGTGTCTTCCTCATCACCTGAAGGTTCAGTTGTGGGAACAACCTGAGTGGGGTATGAGTTGTTCGGAATATAATTATTTGCAGTTGTATCCTGAGTTTCTGTTGTAACAGTACCTGTGCCTGAATCATTAACAATATCAGTTGTGGCATTGGGATCGGTTGTAGCGTTAGGATCTGTTGTCACATTGGGGTCTGTTGTTGTATTGTCAGCATTGGGTTCTGTTGTGAAGAAACCGTTGATGATATCTTCAAGCCCGCCGAGATCAAGACCGGGGAAAAGATCTCCCGTTTCTGCACTTACTGTAAGCTGAAGACAGAATGCGCAGGCAACAGCCATTGCGACTATCAATATTTTCTTAAAGACTTTTTTCATTTACATTCTCCTCCGATATATTTCAGAAAGAAAAATTCGTTAAAATCCGTTTGTTATCTGTGCTGAGAATCTGAGTATACTTCTTGCATCCTGAGCAGTAACTCTGCCGTCACCATTTACATCTGCGGCATCAAAAGCCTTACCGGTGAGAATTTCAAGCTGAGCGCCTGCACGAAGAGCAGTTCTTGCATCAATTGCATTTACTTTACCGTCGTCATTGACATCACCTGTTTTGTATGACGGTTCTTTTAATGTTGTAGAAACTGTTGTGTAAACAGTTTTTGTTGTGGTTTCTTTATCGTTTTTGCCGGGATTATAAACATACTTGGGAGTTGTTGTTTCCTTGGGAGCAGTTGTCTTGTCAGGATAGAGCAGATTGCTCATAAGATACATCACAAGGTCACCTGTTGCCATATTCTGAACAGAATCGGGAATCTCGATGTTATCACCGTAGTTATCATAAATCCAGTCTGCGAAGGAACCGCCTCTGTTGAGATATGCAATAAGGTCTGTAATTTCAAGGATATCAGAACCGAAACCTATCTGCTGAAAAATATCGCCGAGAGCATCTTCCGCATCCTGAATATCGCCTGCACTCTGAGTAGTTTTTTCTTCAGTTGTGGGAATAAGATTTCCTATTGAGCCGCCTATACCGCCAATAGCAGAAGTGAGAGAATCAATAAGCTGACTTCCCTCTTCAGAAAGAGCATAGACAGTTGATGTGCTTATACAGCATGCTGTTGCAAGCATTGTAAAGCATAAAATAAAGATTTTAAGTTTTGTTTTCATTTGTTACTCATCTCCGGAATCAATCATTCCAGTAGGCTATATTGCCGTAGTCTTTGCCGTCATCAACAATATTGTCGTTAAGCAGGTCTGTCATTGCTCTGGGCTTCTCAACGGTGGGAATTGTGGACTTGTCCATAACAGAAGAATTATACTCTGTTCTCTTTGTCATAATAACAAGAACAATCGCACCTGCGAGAATAATAATGACAATTGCCGCAATAAAAACTATAAGTGTAAGTGTGCTGCCGCTGAGAGTTGACTCATCGTTTGCGTTTTCAACAATAACAATAGTGTGAACTTCATTACCCTGCACCTGCTGGATAACAGTTGTCTTCTCTTCAGATGGTTTTGTTGTGTTGCCTGCCGCATCCTGAATCATCTGCTGAGATTGTGTTGACTGAGTGGGTCTTTCACCGCCGTCTATTGAAGGAGGTGTCTGACCGCCTGAAGATGCTGTTGTGTTCTCTGTGCCGAGATTGAAATCAAAATCTTCAAGTCCGTTGAAAAGAGAGTCAACACCGTTTCCGAGTTTATCTTTAAGGTCGTTGAAATACCCTTCAAGTGCGCCCGTGTCACCGATGATTGAACTTCCGCCTGAAGATGTTGTTGTTTCAGTTGTTGCGGGAGCTGTTGTTGTGACCTGAACATCGGGAACAAAAGGCTCTTCACCATCGTCTACTATGTATATATCATCCGCAAAGGATATGACCGAAAATGCAAAGCATAACAACACGCTGATTATAAATGCCGTTGTCCTTTTCATAACTTCTCCTTTTTAATAGATACAATAAAACCAATCAAAATTCTGCAACTTATATTATATAACAAAGATTCTGAAATATAATTCTTTTTTAGAAAATATAGCAGGTATTTTTCAACAAAAAACGCATTTTCGGTGAAGAAGTACAGCCCTTTATCAACACAAATGCGGAATGCCTGAAAAAGACACTCCGCTGTAATATTAATCTTCGCCTGAATTTTCTTCTGAATCGTCAGTTTTTTCTGCAGAATCATCATTCTGATTCTCTTCTTCGTGGTTGCCTTTGACAACAACCATTGCGATACCTGCGATTGCTCCTATTGCAAGCACAGCACCGATAACATAAACATACCACTTGGATTTAAGGTTGCCATTGACACCCTCGGTTTCTTTTTTTGTTGTTTCTGCGGCATTTCCGCCTGCACCCTGGTCATCAGGATTTGTTGTGAAAGTCACACCGCCTGATTTATCTTCCTGAAGAATTGCATTGCCCTGAGTATTGATATCCTTGTATATATCAACATCTGCAACAGAAAAACCGTCTGCCCAGAGGTAGAAATAATCTATATCATAGTCCTCTGTGAGAGGTTTGAATTTGTAAGATGCAACTGTGAGTCTGCCGTTTTCGTCTGTATCCTCAGCAGTGCACTCATTTGTGTAAGCAATGCATGCTGCGATAAGGTCATTATAAACAACAGACTTACCGCCATCTGCCATACAATCGCCTAAATCATAAAACACACTTTCCTGAAATTCATACATTGTGCCGTCATAAGCGAGGCAAAGATCAGCAGCCTGCAGACCTACAGCATTGTTGATATAAATAGTTACGGTAACGATATCTGTGCCTGCATCATAAGAAGACTCGTAACCGATTGTCTGCTTTGCCGCAGAAACTGTGATTGCGGCAGAAAATATCATAATAACAGCAAGAAGTGCTGTAATAATTCTTTTTTTCAAAATTATCTCCTCCGTCGTACGCGATATATATAAGGTACAATATTACCCGTTAAAAGTCAATTGTAAAATTATACAAAAGGTCTGTCCACATTGACAACAGCATTGCAGTTTTCCATATTTGATGAAATAAGGGCAGATATTTCCTTTTTGATTGCCTTGTCGCTCTTTTTTACATCATAAGGAATAACCACATCAAAAATGAGGTTTGTATGGCTGACACCGGGAACCATTCTGAAGTCGTGAATAGTCACCTCGGCATTGTACTCACTCATAATCGCAATAACACGCTCTTTCATAGAGTTTACTTCTTCATTGTCTGTTTCAATGGGGTCCATATGTATAACTGCAACACAACCCATTTCCTTTGCGAGCTTCTGTTCCGCATTATCAATAACATCGTGAAGCACAAAGATATCGCCTTTGCCGTCAACTTCTGCGTGAAGAGAAACAACAATTCTGCCGGGACCGTAATCGTGCACAATAAGGTCATGGATGCCGATAATCTCATCATATGACAGAGCGATTTTTTCAATTTCGTCCACAAAATCCTTTTCGGGCGGCATACCGAGAAGAGGATTAATTGTTTCCTTTACAGAACGGATACCTGCCACAAAAATAAAGAGTGAAACAACAACACCGCACCAGCCGTCTATGTGAAGACCCGTGTATGCAGAGATGATTGTTGAAACAAGTACAACAAGTGTTGCCACCGCATCACCGATACTGTCAACGGCTGTGGCTTTCATACCTGATGAATTGATTTTTGTGCCCACGGCTCTGTTGTAGAAAAACATATAGCCTTTTATGAGCACGGAAATCGCAAGAATCGCAATTGCAACGGGACTTGAATCAACATCTGAGGGATTGATAATTTTTTCAACAGAGCTTTTGAAAAGCTCCACACCCACAACGATGATGATAACAGACACAGCAAGCCCCGAAAGGTATTCGATTCTGCCGTGACCGAAAGGATGGTCTTTATCGGGTTTCATATCCGCAAAACGGAGCCCCACAAGTGTGATGACAGATGACCCTGCATCAGAAAGGTTGTTGAAAGCATCTGCAGTAACAGCGATTGATGCACTGAGCACACCTGCAACATATTTGATTGCAAAAAGAACGATATTGAGTATTATGCCAAGCACACAGCAAAGTGTACCGTAGGCACCTCTTAACTCTTTATCTGAAAGATTGTCTTTGTTTTTTATAAAAATTCTGCTGAGAACAGATACCATACTTACTCTCCGTCTGATGATATTTTTTTCTTTTTCTGCATCTGCCTGCGGATTTCTTCCTCACGGACGATTTTTTCACCCTCGGAATAAACATCACGAAGCATAAAAAGATTATATTTGTATTTTGAAGCATCAGTTTTTCTGAAATCGTCTGATGCTGTCATTTCAAACTCATTGAAAAGTGAAATCAACAGGTCTGCTGTTGTGTATTTTCCGTTTTTGAAGAAATCGTCAGAAATTTCTTCGGGCAGAACAAATTCATGATGCACAGCCGCAAGACGAAGTTCAAAACATCTTGAAACGAGCTGCCTGCCTGAGGGTTTGAGTGTGAAAAACAGAGGAAGAAACGCAACATTTCTGTTGAATTTTTCTGCCACGGCATAAAAACGCTTGGGACGGGAAAGAACTGTCTGCCACTTCTCACCTGAGAAGATATCAATAACAGTTTTTTCGTTTCTGTCAAGGGGTCTGCCCACTGTGTCCGACTCAGATTTCAGCGAAGCGGTAAACCCGTCTGCCGAGGGGACAATATACCCTCTCTGCACAAGGTCGAGCACAGTTACAATGAATCTGTCCGCACCATTCAGAGTCACACCATAAACAATGTTTATGACTCTTGCAGGGCTGAATATTCCGAAAACAGCAGACTGAGCCTCATAAGATGACTCTCTGTGCACTTTTTTAAGGCACTTTTTCTCCCACTTTCTTCTGAAGAGATTCTCTCTGTTCACAAGATAAAGAATAAAGAGAATCAGCAAAATTGCGACACTTACACCGCACACAGCCTTTAAGGTTTCCTTTACACTTGTATCCTCAAGGATAACTGCAAGATATCCCGCATCAAAAACAGATGCAGGCACAGAAATACCCGTTTTCATAACACCTGCAAAATTATCTGCATTAAAGGTGATTTCACCGTCTGACTTTTTGCCTGCAAGAGAGCCTGACTCCTCAACAACAAAGTCCTCTGAGAAGCATTTTTTTGCTGTTGTGATGCTCACATTTACATCGTGGCACACACCGTATGTATCATCTTCACTTATAATCGTTGTGTAAAAATATGCTCTGTCGCCATAAAGCTTCACGGCACCGGTTTTCACATATCTTAGTGTAAAAACTCTTGTTACGTTTTTGCTTTTTGTATTCCATTTTACGGTGTATTTGCCCTCTGAATTAATAACGGAGTAAGTGCCGTTAATTGAATCACCGTTATCGGCAGTAAAAACAACACCGTCTGCGCTGACGGCAAAATCGCTCACACCTTTGAAAGATTCAAATTCCCCCTCGGGAATCTCAATCACTCTTGTGAAGCCGTCTGCCTCCTCTGAGAAAGTAACAGTCCATACTTCTGTTACAAAAACAGAGCCGTCACTTCTGAGATCTGCAGAATAGTCTATTCTGTCAACAGTACTGCCTGACGCAGCAAAAGCCGTTGTCGGAAGTGCAAACACGGACAACAGCACAGCTATCAGACAAATAACAACTTTCTTCATAAATTTTTATCCTCTATAAAAAACGATTTGCCCCGCAAAGGGACAAAAAGCACAGTATTTTTCTTTTTTTATTATATGAAAAAATGCAATTTTTGTCAAGTAGAGCAAAACAAAACGGCACCTCACAAAGGAAGTGCCGGATAGTCTGATTCAATTAGAAATACCAATAGATTTCTTCCCAGATTTCCTCAAGAATGGGGAAACCGAATGCAAATGTAATAACAAGCACGGAAATCACACTGAGCAGAACAAGAACAGCTCTGATGATAATTGCCGCCAATGTAACCTTGCCGATTGCCTTTGACTTTGCGGGAAGAAGATTCTGCCATGCAAAGTAAAGAATGATACCGAATTCGGGGAAGAAGAATGCGATAATATTAGCAAGAGTTGAGGGCACATCTGCAGGATGAGGCATAGGATTGTTCATCACGGGAGCAGGTGCCGGATTGTAATTGTTTGCATACTGATTTGCGTTTGCAAGATGGCTTCCGCAAACGGGGCAACACAAGGAATTATCAGGTATTTCGCTGTTACAGTTTGTACATCTCATTTAAGAATACCCCTTTCAGTTTATTACATAAAGTAATACATACTACCGAAGCCGATAGCTGTTGTGATAGCTGTTGAAATGATAGTAAGAACAAAGCTTACGATAAAGCCGATAAGAGCTGCTTTACCTACAGCCTTTGCCTTGTTGGGAGTCTCGTTATTCCACATAAGGTACATTACAAGACCTGCAATGGGAATAAAGAATGCAAGAATGTTAAGACCTGTTGAGGGAACATCAGGATTTGCATTGTAGCCGCCGTAGGGCTGCTGATACTGATTGTAAGGCTGCTGATAAGGCTGCTGCTGGTAACCGGGCTGCTGCTGGTAACCGGGCTGCTGCTGATAGCCGCCGGGCTGCTGATAGCCGTTATTCTGATTCATATTCTGCTGATATCCGTTTCCTGCAGGAGGTGCCTGAACAGGTGCTCCGCAAGTGGGGCATACTGCTGCACCCTGAGGAATAAAGTTGTTACAATGACTGCAATACATAATTACAGCTCCCTTCACAATATTATAGTTCTATATTACATAATACAACAAAAAATGTCAATATTCTTTGTTAATATCTTACAGTGATTCCATAATTTTTTTAACGGATTGCTATTAAATAAATTCTGTTTTTATCAGAACAGATCCCAACCTGACACATCATATTTATCTTTGTTGCTACCGGCAATAATAATTGTACCGTCTGATTTGATTGCTGCTGTTGAGTTATCACTTGCAGCTATAGCCACAACATCAGTCCAGTCTGCAACACGGCATCTTGAGTCAATATTATTACCGCAGGCAACAACTGTGCCGTCCGATTTAAGACCTACAGTATGATAAAAACCTGCAACTACAGACACGATATCTGTCCATTCTGACGCATTACACTGACCATGATCATTACTGCCTGTTGTAACGACTGTGCCGTCGGATTTAACGCCTATCGTATGCTGAAAACCTGCAGCAATATCTACAATATCTGTCCATTCTGACACATCGCAGCGTCCGTTTTCATTCTTACCGGCAACAACAACCGTACCGTCTGACTTAAGACCGACTGTGTGATAAGTGCCTGCAGCAATATCCACAATATCTGTCCAGCCTGACACATCACTTTCTCCGAACGCATTGTCTCCTGCAACAACAACTGTTCCGTCAGCCTTAAGACCTATAGTGTTGAATCTTCCTGCATAAACTTCAACTATTCCTCTCATATCGGAAACATCGCACTGTCCGTGGTCATTAGAACCCGTTGCAACAACTGTGCCGTCCGATTTAAGACCTACAGTATGATAAAAACCTGCAGCAACAGACACAATATCTGTCCAGTCTGACACATCACCTTCACCGCTGATATTGCTTCCGGTTGAAACAACTGTGCCGTCCGGATTCAGAGCGACATAACGTCGGTCATTACCCGAGAGCATATCTTCATAAGTTATATCTGAACGCAGATTTACAAAATCATCATCTGTTTTTTCTGTTGTTTTATCTGCTTCGCTGCCGCCTTCATTTTCTACAACCGCATCATCGTTATCATCAATCGGTTTTCCGGAGATATTACCGAGAAGGTCAGGCAGAAAAACAATTGCAGCGATAACACCTGCAATACAAACAGCCGCAACAACAAGACCGACAACAAGACCTGCCTTTTTCTTTTTAGGTTCAGCCTTTTGCTCTGCTTTTTCTTCTGTTTTCTTTTCAATCATATTTTTTGTTCCGCATTGACCACAAAAACCAAAAGAATCTCCGTCTTCTGTTGGAATCAGCGCTCCGCATGATTTACACTTGATAACTGCCATAAAATCTCCTTCTTCCGTGCATTTTATAAACTTAATATATTACAATTACTAAGCTTTGTCAATTCTTATTTCCACCACAAAACAAAAAAGAGGGAACAACGTCCCTCCTTATTATTTAAGTTTTTCAATCAGCATTTTCACAGAATTTTCAATGGTTGAACCCGTACAATCAATCACAACATCTGCAAATCTGTCATAGAGAGGTTTTCTCTCATCAAAGGCATCTGCGAGGTTTTTTCCGTTTTTCAGCACAATGCCTCTTGTGGTGATGTTTGTAACTCTTTTTACGATTTCATCAAAATCAACGTGAAGATAAACAATTTTTCCGTTCTCTCTGAAATGCTCCATTGCCTTTTCGGAGTAGACAGCGCTTCCGCCCGTTGCAATAACGGTGTTTTCTTCATTTACGGAAAGAAGAATTTCTTCCTCAAGACTTAAAAAAGCCTCTGTACCGTCGTTATCGATTATGTCCTGAAGAAGTCTTTTTGTCTTCTGCTGAATAACAATATCAGTATCAACAAAAAGCTTACCCATCGCCTTTGCAAGAAGTACACCCAGAGTGCTTTTACCTGCCCCCGGCATACCTATAAGTATGATATTTTCCATCAATTATGCTCCGCAATGAATTTTTCAAGAATATCTGCCGCTTCGCCCACAAGCTCCTTGCAGGGACGCTTTTTATAATACTCAGTTGTTCTTTTTTCAGGCACGGGACTCTTTTCATCATTCTCAGGGAGATTCAGAAGCTCCTTGCAGATGTATGCACCGTTTCTCTCTTTGAATTCAAGAATAATTGACTGAATATCCTTGTAGTAATTCATTTTTGTCTCATTATCTGTGGGGCTTTCATAACCGTAAAGGAGATTTGAAACAATAACCATACCGCTTACTGCGCCGCAGACTTCACGGAGTCTGCCAAAGCCTCCGCCAAAACCTGAAGAAAGCTTTACCATAGCTTCTTTGCTCATACCTGTCTCTTCGCAGAATGCGGCAGAAACAGCCTGAGCACAGTTGAATCCCTCTTCAAAAAGAGCCATTGCAATTTCTCTTTTGCTCATTTATACACCCTCCACAGCGTCAGCAACTTTTTCAAGCCACTCGCCTTCAAAGAGTTCAATAAGGCCTCTGTCAACCTGAGATGCAAAGTCAGGGTCAATGGGGATTCTTGCAATCTGAGGAATACCGTGTGCCGCAGCAATTCTTTCAAGATTGCTTTCACCGAAGATGAAATGCTTTTTACCGCATTCATTGCATTCAAAATATGACATATTCTCAACAATACCGAGAACGGGAATGTTCATCATCTTAGCCATATTCACAGCCTTTGTGACGATCATTGAAACAAGATCCTGAGGTGAAGTAACGATGATAATTCCGTCAACGGGAAGACTCTGGAAAACTGTAAGGGGCACGTCGCCTGTTCCGGGAGGCATATCAACAAACATAAAGTCAATATCCTTCCAGATAACATCTGACCAGAACTGCTTTACAACACCTGCAATAACGGGACCTCTCCATACAACGGGGTCTGTTTCGTTTTCCATAAGAAGATTTATAGACATAACGTCAATACCTGTTTTGCTTGTTGCGGGGAAAAGCTCTGTTTCTGTTCCCGTTGCTCTTTCGTGAATGCCGAAAGCCTGAGGAATAGAGGGACCTGTGATATCAGCATCAAGAATTGCAGACTTGAAGCCTCTTCTCTGCATTGAAACAGCCATCATTGATGTGACAAGTGATTTGCCTACACCGCCTTTACCGCTGACAACACCTATAACCTTTTTTACAGAACTTGCGTCGTTGAGTTTTTCCTTGGGAATACCGCCTTCACGGCTTGAACAGTTCGCTGAACATGAACTGCAATCATGTGTACATTCGCTCATTTTATATATCCTCCGAAATTAAATAAAAAATCTTTTTTTCAATAACAGATTGTATCACAACAAAACTCTTATGTCAAACAACTGTTTAACTTTTTTATTATGCCTGACAAAAAATATTAAATGCAGAAATCACAAAAAAACAGCGTTGCACCCGACTGAGCACAACGCCTGAATTTTATTGATTTTACATTTTTTCTTTCTGAGCTTTAGCAGCTTTTGCAAGTGCTTCTGTGTCACCTGAGTCAGCAGCTTTCTGAAGCTCTGCACGTCTTGCAAGAAGTTCTGCATACATAATCTCTTTCTTCTTACCTTCAAGGTCATAGAAGAGCATGGGAATAACACCGAGAGAACCTGTAAGTGCGGGAACGATTGTAAACATTGCAAACATATAGAACTTAACACTGTCTGTCTGTTCTCTGCCTGAAACGTAAGCGTTCTGGTCGTAATTAACAAGCTTCTTGAGACCTGTACTGATAAGTGAAGAGAACTTTGCAGAAACCTTAGTAACAATATCTTTTGCAACTGAAGTCATAGCTTCTGTTCTGTAACCGTTCTTCCATTCACAGTAGTCCATAGCTTCGTTGAACATTTCTGTACCGATAACTGAACGTGCTCCGTAGAAGAGAGTCCATACAAGTTCGTAAATACTCATTACGATAAGCATACCGATTGTGCTCTGGTAGATACCGTTTTTCTTTGTCTTCCAGTTCATACCGATACAGCCGATACCGAATACGAAGACATTGAGGAAGTTTGAAATGTAGTTTGTTGAGATATAAAGGAATTTACTGGAGAAGTGTCTGCGCAGCCAGGGAACATAAGCATATGATGCGGGGCTGACAGGTGCTGCAGCAATACCTGTAATCATTGTCATTGATGCAAGATGAAGAACGTCTATGTAATAGTCACTCTTACTGCCGCCGATACCGAAACTTGAAAGGAATCCGCTGAGTGTGAGCAACAACATCGGCTTGTTGTTGATAATCGACTTCATACCCTGAGTGATACTGGGTGATTCAACAGACTGCATGATTCGTTCTTTTGAGTTTGAGAAGAACCAGAAAGACATACCGCTGGCAACAAAGTTTGTGAAAAGACCCATTCCGACGAAAGAAGCAAGATACATACTCTTTTTGCTTCCGCCCTTGAAT
>JAZUCO010000092.1:0-3152 GCA_045639185.1 Acutalibacteraceae bacterium | reverse complement strand
TGGTGATTGGTTGTATTGGCGTTTCGGCGATATTTGCTTACTGGATGTTTAATGATAATGTTTCAGAAAGTTTAATTTCATCAATTCTTTTTGAACTATTTCTGATTTTGATATTTTTTATTTATAATGGTTATATGATGAGACATTTATATTTAAAAGTGTATGATTCAATGGATTATTACAGCTTTAATATAGCATCGTTGATTTTATTTTTTGCGGTTTCCACCCTTTCGTGGGTGTTGATGGATAAAAGTGTTTATTTGTGGACATTTTCATTTGTTAATATTTTTTATTATATGTTCAAGGATGTTGGTTCTGTTCTGTCGGTTGTTTTGTTTTATGTTGTGTTGATTATTTCCATATTTATAACCGAGAAATATTATGACAGAATTTTATGCAGATAAAAAAGCGCCTTTGGTGCTCGCCTGCGGCGGGCAGAAAAGGATACAGCTTTTTTCGTCCATGTACGTTTCTGCCATAGGCAGAGAATTTCGCACGGACAATTTAATTTATGTTTATTGTATAATAGAAAATTCGCAATTTCCTATTATACAATAAATGGCGGCTCATGATATGAGCCGCCATTGTATTGCAAATATTTTATTATACAAGCTCCAGAATTGAAATCTCAGCTGCGTCGCCGCGTCTGGGACCAACTTTCATAATTCTTGTATAACCACCGTTACGCTCAGCATACTTGGGAGCAATTTCTGCAAACAACTTTGTCACAACGTCTTCCTTTGTGATAAAAGCAAGAGCCTGACGTCTTGTGTGAAGATTGTTCTTTTTGCCAAGTGTAATCATTTTTTCTGCCAACTTCTGAACTTCCTTAGCTCTGGTAGTTGTTGTTTCAATTCTACCTGTTTCAAGGAAAGAAGTTGTCATACTTCTTAACATTGCTATTCTCTGATCAGTGGGTCTTCCCAACTTTCTCTGGTGTGCCATACTATCACCTCTTTCAATAAAATGCTTCAACTGAAGGTTAAACCTTCAGAAAATTAATCTTCGTTTGTAGTAAGCGCAAGGCCAAGGCTGTCAAGTTTTGCAATAACCTCTTCAAGCGATTTGCGACCAAGGTTTCTTACCTTCATCATATCGTTTTCGCTACGGTTTGTCAAATCCTGAACTGTGTTGATGCCTGCACGCTTCAAACAGTTGTAAGAACGCACTGAAAGGTCGAGTTCTTCGATTGTTGTTTCAAGAACCTTTTCTTTCTTGCTTTCTTCCTTTTCAATCATTATTTCTGCATTCTTTGCACTTTCAGATAAATCTATGAAAAGATTTAAATGCTCGTTGAGTATCTTCGCACCCAAGCTTACTGCATCGGGGGGATTGATTGTTCCGTCAGTCCAAACCTCAAGCACAAGCTTGTCATAGTCTGTAATCTGACCAACTCTGGTGTTATCAACAGTATAATTCACCTTCATAACAGGTGTATAAATTGAATCCACCGGAATCACGCCGATAACAGGCTGAAGAAGCTGCTTGTTTCTGTCAGCAGAAACATAACCGCGACCTCTGTCAATAACGATTTCCATAAACAGTTTTGCATCCTCGTTGAGTTTTGCAATGTGCAAGTCGCCGTTGATGATTTCAACGTCAGAGTCGCACTTAATATCACGTGCACAGATATCTCCTGCACCTTCGTGATTGATGTAAATTGTCTTGGGACCGTCTGAGTGAAGCTTGATTGCAAGCTTCTTTATGTTGAGGATAATCTCTGTAACATCTTCTGCAACACCGGGAATTGTGGAGAATTCGTGCAAAATTCCGTCAATCTTAACAGAATTTACAGCCACACCGGGGAGAGATGAAAGGAGAATTCTTCTGAGCGAATTACCCAAAGTTGTGCCGTATCCTCTTTCCAAAGGCTCAACAACAAACTTGCCGTAGCTATTGTCATCTGATACGTGAACACATTCAACTCTTGGCTTTTCTATTTCTATCATATTTAGCCCTCCTACTCAATTTCTTTAACACAGGGATAACAGAAAATGCGTATCCCACAAGGCGAAACCTTGTTTCACTTTCCGAACATATTTTTCAGTAATGTCCATCAGGGCTGTGCAAATTTTATGAACCTGCCGCAAAATGCGGCAAACTGTCGGATACAGTTTATTATTTGCTGTAGAATTCGACGATGAGATGTTCCTCAACAGGATAATCGATATCGTCTCTGTCAGCGAGAGCAATAACTCTGCCCTCCATTGTATCCTTGTTCATATCAAGCCACTTGGGAACAATAACGTCCTGTCCCATCAAAGTGGTGAACTTAACGCTGCTGCGACTCTTTTCACGAACAGAAATTACATCGCCGGGCTTTACCAGATATGAAGGAATATTCACCTTTTTACCATTAATCAAAAAGTGAGCATGAGATACAAGCTGTCTTGCTTCTCTTCTGGTGTTTGCCAAACCAAGACGGAAAATAACATTGTCGAAACGTGACTCCAAAATCTGGAGGAGCATTTCACCTGTAATGCCATCCTTCTTAGTTGCATCAAGATAGTATTTATGGAACTGCTTTTCGAGTACGCCATAGATAAATCTAAGCTTCTGCTTTTCATTTAACTGCTGGCCGTATTCGGATTTCTTTCTTCCGGCTTTAAGCGGGTTTCTGTTTGAGCTCTTATGAACGCCCATAACACCCGGCTCAATTCCTAAAGCCCTGCATCTTTTCAATACGGGCTGCATATTTTTAGCCATGCTTTTTACCTCCTTTTAACGCATTCAGGAAAAATTACACTCTTCTTCTCTTGGGGGGTCTGCAACCATTGTGAGGAATAGGTGTAACATCCTTAATCATATTAACTTCAAGACCTGCAACCTGGAGAGCACGGATAGCTGCTTCTCTACCGCTGCCGGGACCTTTTACGTATACTTCTACATATTTAAGACCGTGTTCCATTGCTGCCTTTGCAGCTGTTTCTGCTGCCATCTGTGCAGCAAAAGGAGTGCTCTTCTTTGAACCTCTGAAACCTAAACCACCTGCTGATGCCCATGAAATTGCATTTCCTGCAACGTCAGTGATGGTAACGATTGTATTGTTAAAGGTTGACTTGATATGAGCCGCACCACGTTCAATATTTTTCTTTTCTCTACGACGTCTGGTTTTCTTGACTGCCTTTGCCATAGTAACTTTCACCTCCTGA
>JAZUCO010000091.1:0-8120 GCA_045639185.1 Acutalibacteraceae bacterium | reverse complement strand
TACTTCACAGAAAGCCTTGCGGAGAGAATGTTGTATTTCTGATTAACGGTAATACCCATACTCATTATCGAAATAAGCCCCGAAAGGGGAATAATACCTTCGAGCCTTTGCTGAGCTTCAAGGAGCAGAAATGAAATGCTTAAAATTATCAGCACTTTTACTGAATCACGGATATGTATTTTTTTGAAAAACAACACAAGGCAAAGTCCGACAATCACACCAAGCAATATTCCGAGTGCGATTGATAACGGAATCTGAAGAAAGCTCATACCTGTGATTTCACCCGTTGATGCAAATGCAGTGAGCATGGTAAAAATGACAATTACGAAAACATCATCAACAGACGCACCTGCAAGAATCAGTTTCGGAATACTTTTGACCTTGCCGTAGCCCTCATCTATGAGCTTTATCATTCTCGGTACAACAACGGCAGGAGAAACTGCAGCAATCACACTACCCATTATAGCCGCATCAAGAGTCGATATGCCGAAAAGCATCGGAGCGAATATGATTGTACCCATCATTTCAATGAGTGCGGGAACAAAACACATCAGCACTGCAGGTCTGCCGATTTTCTTAAGGTCAGCGAGATTGAGCGAAAGCCCTGCACGTGTCAGAATAATTACAAGTGCAATCTGTCTTAAATCTGCCGAAATGCCGAGAATCGATGAATCAATCAGATTCAGAGCATTGGGACCGAGCAGTATTCCCGCAAGAATCATACCGAGAAGTCCCGGAAGCCTGATTTTTGTAAAAAGAAAGCTTAAAAATAATCCCGAAATCAGGATAATCGCAATACTTGTTAACATAAAATCCTCCTTATAAAGTAAAAAAGCCGACACCTTCTGCGTAAAAATCGCAGAAGCCATCAGCTGAAATAAGCGGTTCAGGGTTTTATCCCTCGGGAGAGCCTCATTCCCGATAACAGAATTATACTATACATTAAATATAAATGCAACAAGAAAATTTATATTTGTGATTTTGTCAATTTTGAAAAAATTCTCAATAATATTTTTCTCAGCTCAGCTCAAAATACTAAGGCAAACGCAAGTTAACGTGAAAGGAGTGCGAAACTCATGGCAAGCAACAACAAGTCAAGTCTTGTACCCGAAGCAAGAGAAGCTCTCAATAAGTTCAAGATGGAAGCAGCTTCAGAAGTAGGTGTTAACCTCAAGCAGGGTTACAACGGTGACCTCACATCAAAGCAGGCAGGTTCTGTCGGCGGTCAGATGGTCAAGAAAATGATCGAGGCTTACGAAAACGGTATGAAGTAATATCATCTTAACAGATGCGGGTGTGGTTCGGATTGAGCCGCACCTTTGTTTTTTATGTTTTTTTGCTGATTTGTAGTGACAAAAAGCGAAAAAAGGTGTATAATTAATTTGATTTAAGAAAAAAGGAGAGGTGAGCAGAAAAATGAGCAGAAGACAAACCCTTGATATGACAAGCGGTCCGTTTCTGAAAAAGACATTTATTTTTGCCGTTCCTCTTATTTTTACGGGATTGCTTCAGCTTTTTTACAACTCGGCTGATACTGCCATTGTCGGCAAATTCGCAGGTCCTCAGGCTCTTGCTGCCGTAGGCTCCACGGGTTCACTCATAAATCTTATAATCAACATCTTTATGGGTATGTCGATGGGTGCAGGTGTTATGGCTGCAAGGCATATCGGTGCAGGTGACGAAAAAAGAGTCTCAAAGTGTGTTCACACTGCATTGCCTCTCGGTGTTGTATGCGGAATTGCCGTTGCTGTGCTCGGATTTTTCTGCTCGGGAAAAATGTTGGAGCTTATGCAGGTTCCCGATGAAGTTCTCGATCTTTCTACTCTTTATCTGAAGATATATTTCCTCGGTGCTCCCGGTTCACTTCTTTATAATTTCGGTGCGTCTGTGTTAAGAGCATCAGGGGACACAAAAAGACCTCTTTACATACTTGCTGCATCGGGTCTTGTGAATGTTATTCTCAATCTTATTCTTGTTATTCCTTTCGGAATGAGCGTTGCAGGTGTTGCGATTGCTACAATCACTTCTCAGTATATATCTGCAATCGTTGTTGTGTATCATCTTGTAAAAACGGGAAGTATTGTAAAGGTTCATTTCTCTAAGATTCGTTTTGACAAAAGGGAACTTCTTTGCATTGTAAGAATCGGTATTCCTGCAGGGCTTCAGAATTCGCTTTTCTCAATTTCAAATGTAATAATTCAGTCTGCTGTCAACTCATTCGGTGATGTTGCAATGGCAGGTATTGCGGCAGGTTCGCAGTATGACGGTTATATTTATGTGTGCACAAATGCTTTTGCACAGACTGCAATGACATTCACTTCTCAGAATCTCGGTGCAGGTAAATACAGAAATATTGCCAAGGTTTACAGATATTGTTTCCTTATCACCGTTGTGATTTCGGGAATTCTTTCTGTTATCGGCTATTTCTTCAGAGAGCAGATTGTGTGGATTTTTGCAGACTCTGCAGATGTTATCTCAATTGGTGCAGACAGACTTGCACTTGTTATTCCGTTCTATGTTTTCTGTTCGCTTCAGGATGTTACGGCTTCGCAGATACGAGGTCTCGGAAAATCACTTGAGCCGATGATTATTTCACTTATCGGTGTCTGCGGAGTAAGACTTGCGTGGATTTTCCTGATTCTGCCTGAGGGTTATACACTTATGGATCTCTATTGGGCATATCCCATTTCGTGGGCAGCAGCATTCTTTGCTCTGTTTGTGCTCTATCTCATACTAAAGATCAGACTTTACAAATCAGCGGAAAAACTGACTGATAATTAGAGGTGATATTTATGAAAAAAACTCTGATTCTGTTTTTTGCAATTATTTTTGTTCTCGGTCTTGCAGGTTGTACAGACGGGGGAGAGGAGCCTGTTACAAATGAGTCTGTTTCTCAGGAATTTGTGACGGATGAAGCTGTTGCCGAAAAAGAGGAGCTTGTGCCCTTGCTGTTTGCTGATGAGGAATCTCAGCTGTATCTTTACGGCATAAAGCCTGACGGTGTGATTCTTTATGCAGAGGGTGTCGGTCATTACTATGACTGGGCATATTCCTGTTCGGATTACAGAGCACCGAAGATTTTCAAGGGTTATTTTGATAACGATACTTCATACGAAGACCTTGCAGTTGTGACTTATACAAAGAATGACGGTGTTACCGTTGAGGATATCCGTTTTCTGACAGACGGTGATTTTGATGCGGAAAATGTATATCTTGTTGATTCTGATGAGATTCACAGTTATGTTTCATACAGTGTGAGTGAGTCTTTTGCAAACAATGCAATCACTTTCTCCTGTGACGGCACAAATTACTCATTTGACCTGAGCGATTGCTTCACAACCCTTGCTTATGACGGTGTTTCTTACTGTGATAATATTTCATACGAGTTTGCAGACGGCAAAATTTATGTGAATATTATCCCCGTTGTCAGCAGTGCAGACGATGAGGGGGACTACGGCAAGGCAGAAGTTGACCTTGTTATCAGAGCAAAACTCAATTTTGACGGATATAATATTTCACTTTCTGATTTTGAGATAAAATTATCGGGAGTGTAAGCAATAAATTTATCGAGGTGCGAATTTATTGCAATGATATATTTTCCTGCGGAAAATGCACAATGTTTGCACAGCCCCTTGTAGGGACCGATCCCCTGATCGGTCCGTCCGAGCCGACATCAGACATTGCGGAACGATGTTATCATCATTTTCAGCAAAATCAATTAAACGGCTTGCGCCGTTATTGCTCCATTGCATTGCGCAATCGGAACGATGTGGGCATCGTTCCCTACACGGTATTTTTTTAATTTTAGCTATAAAAAAGAGCAGCGGTTGGCTGCTCTTTTTGTGTTTTTATAAGATGTTTATGAGTCCCATTGCGCCGCCGGTTATCATTTCTGCGGCAAGGAGTGCAAGTTCGTCCATTGTAATCTGAGTTTCGCCTCTGAGCCATCTCAGGTACATTGAAAGTGTGCCTGATGCGATAAATTCCGCAGTGAGCTTGAGTCTTTCGTTGGCGGACGTGCTGTCTTTGCCGTAAAGCATAATAAGCTCCTGACTGAGAATGTTTTTTATCATAAACATAAAGTCTGTGAAGTCGTTGTTTTTTGCAATGCTTTTGAAAAGCTCGAGTTTTTCGCTGATGATGTCATTTATGCTTTCAAAAAATGCATAGGCAGAGCCGTCTCCCGATGCGTAGCGGACAATTTCATCCTTTATGAGTGACACAACCATATTGCCCAGCTCATTGTAAAGTGCGGGAATGCTTTCGTAGTGAAGATAGAAAGTCTTTCTGTCTATATTTGCAATTCTGGAAAGCTCCGTGATTGTGATTTTTGAAATATTCTTTTCCTGAAGAAGCTGAATGAAAGCTCCGATGATTGCTTTTTTTGTTTTTATCTGACGTCTGTCAAGATTGTCTTTATGATAAAGTGCATAATCGATTTTGTTCATAACTGCTCCGTTATTTCTTTTTTTTCAGTATTATATATTATTTTGCTGAATTAGTCAACAGAATGTGTATTATTTCCTTATTTGTGGCACTTTCTACAAAATGTGTTGTGAATTTTTGTTTATATTCCGTAGTGGTTTTCTGTGCATATATTATAAATGAAAACAAGATTTTTCAAAATTATTGACAAATTGAAATTTTCAATTATAATTAAGATGATTAAAATTCACGGAGGGTTTTATATGAAAAAGATTATTTCTGTTTTTCTTTCAGTAGTTATGCTTTGCTGTGTAATGGTTCCTTTTGCATCAGCAACACCTGCTGAAGATGCAAAACTTCAGTTTAACGAAGACGGTACATTCAAGATTATGAATCTTGCAGACATTCAGGATGATGCTCTTATGCTCAGCATTACAGCTGAATATATTGATGCTGCTGTTGCTGCAGAACAGCCTGACCTTATCATCCTTACAGGTGATAACATTGCAGGTCACATTACACCTAATGCAGAAAAAAGCGCAAAAGCTATCAGAAACGTTATGAACATCCTTGAACCTTACGGCATTCCCGTTGCTATTGTTTTCGGCAACCATGATGACGATGGCGGCAGAATGAGCAAGGAAGACCAGATGAAGGTTTATGAAGAATACAGCTGCTTTATCGGTATGGACGAAGGTGAAGAAATCGATGGCGTAGGTACATACAATGTGCCCATCTTCTCATCAACAGATGCTGATGATATCGTTTTCAACTGCTGGCTCTTTGACTCAGGCAGCTATGATGAAAACGGCGGATATGACCACGTAAAGCAGAGTCAGCTTGATTGGTACAAGGCTAAGTCAGCTGAACTCAAGGCTGCAAACGGTGGTGAAGTTGTTCCTTCAATCGCTTTCCAGCACATCATTGTTCCCGAAATTTTTGAAGCACTTGAAGAAGTTCCTTCAAATGTTGACGGTGCAATCAACAAGAACGGCAAGTTCTATATTCTTCCCGAAACAGCAGCAGAAGGCAGCTTTTTGGGTGAACCTCCCTGTCCCTCTGCAACAAACGGTGGTGAGTTCGATGCTTTCCTTGAAGGCGGAGATGTTCTCGGTATCGTTACAGGTCACGACCATTCAAATTCATTTATTGTTCCTTACAAGGGCATTGACCTTATCAATTCTCCCACTTGCGGTTTCCAGTCATATGGTATGACAGAAGTCAGAGGTATCAGAATGTTCACTCTCAATGAGTCTGCTCCCGCTGAATACGAAACATATCTTGTTTCATACGCTGATCTTTTTGCAGATGATGCATTCGCAATGTTCAAGCATGATTTCTTTGCTTTCTTCAGCAATTTTATTGCAATATTCAGTTCATTCTTCGGCAGCCTCAGCGGTATGTTCGGTATCTGATAAATCAATTATAATACAGTCTTTTGCGGACTGATGAATGCCGTGCTTTGCAACCTCGCAAGGCACGGTAATTTTTTTTCTTGAAAAAATATCGGAAAAGTTGTATAATCAATAAAAAGGAGTGAGTTTTATGAATAAAGCAAAGGCAATGTTTGCCGCAGGTGTAATTGTTGTGGTTGCGGCGGCTTCAGGTGCATTATGGTATCTTAACGAAAACGGAAAACTCGGCAACGATGCTGATGAAATTGAGAATGCTTCCGCTTATGTGCAGGAAGAGGACGATTATCAGCCCGATAAAGAAGATAAAGATTATGACGATAATGATAATCAGCAGAATGACGGCTCTGATAATGAAGAAAAAACAACATCTGCATCAGGTGTTGAAACTCCCGATTATGATGTAAATAAAAAAGACGATGTTGATGAAATGCTTTCTGCTTGTGCGAAATTCTATTTTGCTCAGGATAAGGGTGTTTTTGACAAGACCAATTACGATGAATATGACCTGATGCGTTTTGCATTTATGTTTGTAAAGACAAATAGCAGAGATGTTGTTGCGGAAATGAACCGCGATGACAGTGTAGGCTGTTATATGGGTGTACCTTACGGCTCTGTGAATTCTGTTATTGAAGAACTCTTCGGTATCACAATAGAGAGAGAAAGTATTTATACCGAAAACGACTATGAATTCTTTATGTATGAAGACGGCTATTTCTACACTCCTGCCGCAGACGGTGTAGGTTTTACAAACACCTGCGAGATTGATTCGTTTGACATAAACGGTGATATGTGGACAGTTCAGTTCACAATCTATGACGGCAGTACAAAGTACGCAACGGGTGAAGCGAAAGTCAGAGATACCGAAACAGGTATGAAAGTTGAATATTACAGAGTTTATATGTAAAAAATGAGATTCTGCAGGAATTTTGAATACAAAACGGAAAAAATTTCTTAAATTTGTTAATATTAACGGATAAAAAACAATCAAAAAGACTTGATTTACACAAGCCGATATGATATTATAATAGCGTTCTTGTATTCTTTTTTCACAAAGCAAGAAGAAATAACCGGTTGTTATTTGATTTATAACCGCAAAAAATCAAGGAGGAATTTTATCATGACTAAGAATTTTAAGTCACTCATCTGCTGTATTCTCGCTCTCCTTTTTGTTGCAGGTACAGTAATCGCAGTTTTTGCTGACAGCACTGACCTCTTCTCAAAGGTTGCAGAAGAAGTTTCAACAGACGTTGAAGTTGAATCAGAAGAAGCTTCAGAAGAAGCAGAAGAAGTTGTTATCAGACTTGGTGACGTTAACTTTGACGGCAGAATCACAGCTGCAGACGCTCGTCTTGCACTTCGTTTCTCAGCTCAGGTTCAGGTTCCCACAGCTGATGAATACATCGCAGCAAACGTTATCGTTGACGAAGCTGTTAAGGCTGCTGATGCAAGACTCATCCTCAGATGTTCTGCACAGCTCGTTGATGAAACAGCATTCGGCGTAGCTGCATAATTAAAAAAAAGATTTTTGGCAGAGCAGTTTTTACTGCTCTGTTTTTTTTATTTCTTTATTGAATATTTCACAAAAAATATTTACTGTATTTGAAAATTATTGTTGCAATTTGCGGTCTTATATGTTAGAATAACCGTATTAATATATATAATTATGTAATGGAGGTAGTTGTTTTGGCGGACTCCAACAAGTCTACACAGACAGAAGTAACCGAAGAGCTTAACACTGGTTACGTCTATGAAAACAGAAGATACGTCGGTACCAAAGAAACAGTTGGTTTCGTTCTCTGGGACGCAGCTCAGAGCTTTAATATCAACAAGTACTCTGACCGATTTATCACTAATATCGTTCAGGTTGACCTTTCTCTTCAGATGATTGAACAGGCGATCAACGGTGTATGGGATATTGTTAATGATATCTTTATGGGTGCAATTGTCGATAAAACCCGTACAAGATGGGGTAAATTCAGACCTTATCTTCTCGCACTTGCAATTCCCGGTCTTATAGGTACATGTCTTTACTGGTTACTGCCTGTTATGTTTGCGGGCAAAACCTCAATGGATATGACAAAGTTCGTTTTCTATGTTCTCCTTGCTTTCATTCGTGAAGGTATCGGTACATTCCAGAACATTGCACGAAACGGTCTGCTATCGACCATAACGCCGCATCCTGTTGACCGAACCCGATTGATTACCATTGCTAACTTCGCATCAGGTACATTCGGTGAAAAACTCCCCGAGCAGATTATGACTGTTATTCTTGACCTTATC